>JBGQLF010000790.1:0-5705 GCA_041499985.1 Gemmataceae bacterium | reverse complement strand
GTCGATCCCAAGGTGTCGGTAGACCGTCGCCAGCAGGTCCTGCGGGGTGAAGGGCCGTTCCTTCGGGTGCTCTCCCTTCCCGTTGGTGGCGCCCACGACTTGGCCGGTCCGCAGTCCGCCTCCGGAGAGGAGGGCGGTGTACGCCTGCGGCCAGTGGTCACGCCCCGTGCCGTTGGCGTTGCTGCTCAGGCGCGGGGTACGGCCGAACTCTCCCATCACCACGATCAGGATCCGCCGATCCAGCCCACGCGTATAGACGTCTTCGATCAATGCCGAGAGCGCCTGATCGAGGTACGGTAGGCGCACCTTCATGTACTGGCCGAAGTGCCCTGGACGGCCGGCGTTCAGGATGTGGTCGTCCCAATTCGTGAATTCGGACCCGTTCTTGGGTGTGTCGATGTAGAGGCTGATGACGGCCGCACCGCCGGCCGCCAGGCGTCGGGCCAGCAGGCAAGCCTCTCCCCAGAGGTGTCGCCCGTAGCGCTCGCGGACCCGGTCGCTCTCCTTTGTCAAGTCGAACGCCTCCGCCACGCGCGGACTGGTCAGGATGTCGAACGCTCGCTCCTGGAATCGGTCCATCGCCGCCAGGGGACCGCCTGGCTCCGCTCCCTTACGCAGGCGGTCCAGCTCACGGAGTAAGCGGCGGCGAGTCGCTATCTGCGAGCCCTCGTCTCCCAGGGTCAGCTGTGCCGGGCGGTTGCGAGGGGACGCAGGAGTACTGACCTCGACCGCCGCATGTTGCCGTCCCAAATAGGCAGGGCGCGTCATGTAGGTCTGTCGAGGGATGGCGAGGTACGGCGGCATCGCCTCTTTCCCGCGGTCGCGGAATTTGCTGGCCACGGAGCCAAAGTCGGGGTGCTCGCTCTTCGACTGCGACGTGGGGTCCAGGACGGTCGGCCGCTTGCCAGTAAGCACCACAATGCCGCCGTCGCTGTGGATGGGAACGTCATGGTGCAGCGAGCGCACTAGGGCGAACTTGTCGGCCAGGCGGGCCTGGAGCGGGAACAGTTCGCAAAGGTCCATCCCCGGAACATTGGTGCGGATCGGCCGAAAGATGCTGCGGTATTCGGCGGGAGCGTTCGGCTTCAAATCGTAGGTTTCGAGGTGCGAGGGGCCGCCGTGGAGGTAAAGCAGGATCACGGCGGTATCCTGGTTCGGCTCGCCCGCAGCGGCGCGGCCGGCGAGCACGTTGGCGAGGCTGAGTCCGCCCAGCGCGAGAGTTCCCAAGCGCAAGAAGTTCCGCCGTGTGACCGAACCGGGACAGGGTGCGTTCATATCTCGCTCCAAGACCAACCTCGGCTCTCTTCCTGGTCAACTACTTCGGGTACACTGTACGCTCGGCGCGGACCGGAGGCAACCGGGATCCAACAACCTCCCTTAGAGGACCTGGTGCGCACCGAGCAGAAGGCTCAGCTCTGGGCCGGTCTGGAGCGCCTCAAGCCGGTGGATCGGGCGACGCTGGTGGCGTTCTACATCCACGGCCAATCGCTCAAGCAGATGAGCCGGGAATTCGAGACGCCCATCGGCACCATCAAGCGTCGGCTGCACGTGGCCCGCAATCGGTTGCGGCAGCAACTGGAGGACGATGAAGAGGCGACGCCGGTGCCGCAGCCGCTGCGGCGCCGGCGCGAGCTGGCGTGCGTTTGACGTAAGGCTGTGCGTTGAGCCGCGAGCCGCCGACGAGTGCGATCTTTGCGCTCGCCGACGGCTCGCGGTGAAACGGGAGTCACCAAAAGCCTTGTTCGCGGATCGCGCTGGAGCCGATTTGCTGATTTGTGGATTTACGTGGGCTTGTGCGTGTCGTAAACTTGGCCCCATGTCGGAGAGAGCACGCACGCAGCGCCGACGTGGCGCCTAACCCCACGGCTCAGCCCTTTTCCCATCCACTTTTCTGCAAGGGAGGACTCCCATGACGCGACGCAGGCCTCCGCGGCTCGGTTTCACGCTGATCGAATTGTTAGTAGTGATCGCCATCATCGCCGTGCTCATTGGCTTACTCTTGCCCGCGGTGCAAAAGGTACGCGAGGCGGCCAATCGCGCCAAGTGTACCAGCAGCCTCAAACAGGTCGGCCTGGCGCTGCACGCCTACCACGATACCTTCAACGCCTTTCCGCCGGGCCAATACAACGGCATCGCCATCCAGAACAATGGCGCGTTCATGAACCGGGGCGGCTGGTGGCAGATGATCCTTCCGTATGTGGAACAGCCGAACCTGTATAAGCTGATTTATGCGTATACCACGGATCCCTTGTTCGCCACCAAGTATTTGTACATCACGTACGCGGTCAACAATGATCCAGCGAATCCGAGTAACCCCGGCCGAAATACCATCGTGCCCCTGTTTCTATGCCCGTCGGATCCGAATAGTCCCAAGGACAGCACGTTCGCAGGCAACGAACAGGGTTTTCACGGTAACTATGTGGTCTGTGCGGGTTCCACGGCCTTCAATCCGGCCTCATCGCCCCAGGGCACGTACTTGAATGGTTTGTTCTACGTCTACTCCAAGACCACCATTTCCAGTGTGACCGATGGGACGTCCAACACGCTCATGGGGAGCGAGATCATGGTGGTGCCGGATACGACGACGAATCCGGCGACCACGAATGGGAACGACATGCGCGGCCGGTACTACAACATGTGGCAGGGAAACACCTGGTTTAGCACGCTCTACCCACCGAATACCAGCGCGCCCGATCGGGCAACGTACTGCAACGTGGCGAATCCGCTGCCCCAGGCACCGTGTACGAAAACGGCGTCGGCCGTCGTGGAATCGGCCCGCAGTTACCATAGCGGCGGCGTCAACGTCCTCTTCGCCGACGGCTCGGTGCGCTTCCTGAGCAATGCTGTGGACCCGACGATCTATCTGAATCTGGGCACGATCGCCGGGGGTGAAGTAGCGGGTACGTATTAAACACGTCCGCATTTCCCTCGCGGGGCAGCCGGTCGGCTGCCCCGCCTTACGCGCGGGGTTCCCATGCGCAGGCTGAGCCGCGGTGGATGTCTCCTGGTGCTGGCGCTGGCTCTGGGCTGCTCGACGGGACCGCGGACGTACAAGGTTTCGGGCACCGTGACTTTCGATGGCAATCCGATTCCGGAAGGTGATCTGCTGTTGTTTCCGCTCGACAAGGCCACGGGCCCGATCGCAGCAAGAATCCGAGACGGCTACTTCGAGTGCAGGGCGCGCGAGGGAAAGCAGCGGGTCGAGATCAGTGCCTCGCGGATCATTCCCGGTAGTAAAACCCGCGGCGCCGGGGGTGAACCGGTGGCCGGGCCTGGAGCAGCGCCTTCACGTGAGCCACCATCTGCATCGGCTCGGACCGTGCTAGGCGCAACGGCAGCCAGAGGGGCGGTATCACAAGCGGTCAGCGCCCGCTCCCTTTTCGGCGCTTCCAGCGAGGACCGTCCGAATACCCCTGTGAGGTGTTCACTTGAGCCCGGACAAGAACGCGACGAGATCGCTGAATTCTTGTCGGCTGAGCTGGCTCTCCAGGCCCTGCGGCATGATCGAGACCTGGCCAGGCTGCATCTCCTCGATGGCGGAGCGCGGAATCCGGATCTCGGCCCGCTCGGCAGTGATCAGGATGATGGCCTCGGCTGTGTCCCGGCCCAGGATGCCGTTGTACACCCGGCCGTCTTTGGTCGAGATAACGTACGGCTCATAGCCGCGCACAAAGCTGGCGCTGGGAAAGACGATGGCCTCGAGAAGATCGCCGCCCGTGCGGATGCTCCCGATCTTGCTCAGGTCCGGCCCCGCTTTGCCGCCTTCCGTTCCGATGGTGTGGCAAGTTGCGCAGGCCGCCTTGGGGCCGAAGAACACGCTGCGCCCCTGCTTGGCGTTCCCGCCGCGCAGTACCGGCTCCAAGTCCGCCAGACGGGCCTTCTGCTGTTCGGTGTCCACTTGGAACCGCTTGAACAACGGCTCAGCCGCGTGCGCCACTTCGGCGGGATACTGCCGGAGTGTGCGGCGGAGCGTGTCCGGCGCCAGGCTTTGCAAACCCGATGTTTGGCCCAGGGCCGCGATCAGCTTTTTCCCCACGGCGGGGTTCGTGGAGCGCTCGAAGGCGGACACCAGGAGAGGGAGTTCCAACGCGCTGGTGGAGGCCACCGCATCCGCCAGCATTTCCAGCTGGGCATCGTTCAAGCGGATGTTCCCCAGGGCGTCCGCGGAGGCTCGGCGAACCAGTGGCAGCCGCGTCGGATCGAGTTGGCTCAGCAGGTAGGAGAAGAGAGCCGCCTCGAGCTGGGCGATTCGCGGCGCTGCGGCCGCCAGCGCCGCCACCCGGACTTCCGGCGACCGGCGCGGATCCTTGCCTACCCGGATCAAGGCTTCATCCAGGCTGGTCACTCCCCGCGTCCTGAGAGTGGCCACCGCTTGCCGCACGACTCGCTCCTGCGCGTGTTCCAGGCTGCGCCCCAGTTCGGTGATCCAGGAGGCTGGCAGGTTCTCCAGGGACACCAGCGCGATGCTCTCCAACAGCAGCAGCCGAACCGCCATGGGCGTCTCGTCCTGGCGCAGCGCCTCGGCGACCATCTCCTGCATGACGGAGTCCTTGCAGAAGGCCAGCAAGGCGCTGTGCAGCAGCTCGCGACGGCCATCCGGTACTTCGTTGTCCGCCAGCCATTTGCGCATCACGTTCACCACGGCGTCGGCCCAATCCGGGCGGGCGGTGATTACGGTCCACGCCGTGCGCTGGAGTGCGGTGTCGGCACGATTCAGGAGAGGGACAACCAGCTCGCGCGTCAAGTTGCCGCCCTCCATTTGGTCCAGGGCCAGCAACGCGGCCCGTTGCACCTTGGGACTGTCGTCCTGTAGTCCCTGGAGGGTCGCCTCGCGGTCCGCAATCGCAATCAGGGCGTAGATCTGGGCGTGCTCCAGGAACCGGTCGCCGCCGGCGCGTACCGCCTCGAGCAAGGCCGGTACCGCCGCGCCGCGCCGGATTCGGCCCAGGGCCGTGGCCGCTTCCCGCCGAACCGCCGCTTGCTCATCCGCGAGGGCCCGCTGCGTCAACCGCGCCAGCGCCTCGGTGTCCCGGTGCAGGCCCACCGCATGGGCCGCTGCCAGCCGCACGCTGGCGTCTGGGTCCGACAGGGCGTCGCGAACCGCCGTGCGTGCTTCGGCCGTTTCGATGCGGGTCAGCGCCCAGACCGCGTTGCGTCGGGTGCGTACCGTGGCCCCCTGGCGGACCGCTTCTTGGAGAATCGCCACGGCTTCGCGGCCCCGCTTGCCCAGTTGGTGAACGGCCTGGTCGCGGACCACCCAGCGCGGATCATCCAGCAACCCGGCCAACTCTTTCGGCGCGAGCCGGTCCCACGGCAGCGCCAGGCCTCGGGGATCCTTGGGTTTGGGAGCATCCTGACGCCGGACCCGATAGATCGCTCCCTTGACTTCCGGCTTGGCGATCCGCGAGGTCGGGCAGCCCCGGAGGAACCAGCCACCCGTGTCGATCACCAGCAGACTGCCGTCCGCATCTTCCAGTACGTCGGTGGGATGAAAATCGGCATCCGTGGAAACCAGGAAATCTTCGGTGCGACCCCGGAAGGTGGCTCCCTCGCGTTCGAGGATGTGGCGTTGAATCCGGTGCCGGTTGAACTGGGCCGAGAAGAGGTTATCGCGGTACTCCGCACCGAAAGCCTCGCTGCGATAACGCATCAAACCAGCGGGAGCCACCCATCCCAGATCGATCATCGCGGGCAAGAGGTCTCCG
>JBGQLF010000789.1:0-5706 GCA_041499985.1 Gemmataceae bacterium | reverse complement strand
TGTTTCTGTTCCTTCCAAGGAACTTCTCGAACTGGGATCCTTCTACTGGAGACTTGCTATGAAGAAGCCATCCACGATCACCAAGCCGGTCAGCACAAAGAGGAAACGCAAACCCCTTTCGCGGAAAGAAATGATTCGCGTCCTAGCCGACCATGTGGCCAACGCGGTGGCCACAACGGATCTGGGATCGGACGTGGAGGAAAATGTCATTAAGCAATTGAGCGACGTGTTGACGGAAACCCACACCGCAGCCAGAGCCAGATATCGCCGAGCGGCAGCCGCAGCCGACGCAGAGCCGGGCGACGAGCCCCCGCTGGGTACTTGCACGTTTAACGACAGCTCGGCTACCACAACGCACGCCGAGTGCGATGACTTGCACGGATCATGGAGTTAGGACTAATAGTTCGTCAGCGCGTTCGCGGCTCTGATCACAGGCGCTGCTGCCCCCAGGGCGGGAGCGGCGCAGCCGGTTGCCGCACGAACTCCGGGCGGGGCCGGACGGAGAAGACTCGTTGCCGAAATGTTTCTGCCGAATCCTCGGAGCCTTTTATGCTGAGGTTCCTCGCGGCGAGTGGCCGGACCGCCCGGCCATCAGCTTTTCTGCTTCGGGCTGGCTGGTCGTTGTTTGCACCAACAACGTGATCCTTCGCCGTCGCAACTCGAAAAGGATGCGGCGCTGGACAATTGGCCCACCCCCCTCTACATTGAAACCGATTACAATACACTCGAGAGGCTCCGATTTCGGGCGCGAAGCCTTATTCTGTCCCTCTCTCAGAAGGAGCATCCCATGGCAACGGCGACCGCGACGCTGAAGCGGATGTACATAGATGGCAAATGGTGCGACGCCGACAGTGGCCGTACGCTGGGCGTCATCAACCCGGCCACGGAAGAAGTGCTGGCGGAAATTGCCTATGGCGGCCGAGCCGAGACACGCCGGGCCCTGGAAGCTGCGGGACGGGCCATGCCCGCCTGGATGAAGCTGACCTCCTGGGATCGGGCCAAGGTGGTGCGCAAGACCGCCGACCTGATGCGCGAACGCGCGGATGCCATCGCCCGCACCCTGACCCTGGAGCAAGGCAAGCCGTTGGCGGAATCGAAAGCGGAAATCCTGCACTCGGCCGACACCTTCGAATGGTTTGCCGAAGAAGGCAAACGCGCCTACGGACAGGTAATCCCCAACTCGGCACCGGGCAAACGGCACCTGACGCTCAAGCACCCGGTCGGCGTCGTGGCGGCCATCAGTCCGTGGAACTTCCCGATCACGCTCCAGGCACGCAAGATCGCTCCTGCCCTGGCCGCCGGCTGCACGGTGGTGTCGAAGCCGGCCAGCCAGACGCCGCTCAGCCTGGTGCAGGTTTTTGAGTGCATGATCGAAGCGGGCCTGCCGGCGGGCGTGGCCAACCTGGTGATGGGGCCGGCCCAAGAGATCGCCGACGAATTCCTGGAAAACCCGATCTGCCGTAAGGTCAGCTTCACCGGCTCCACCGAGGTCGGCAAACAACTGATGCGCGGCGCAGCGGACCAGATGAAACGCATCAGCCTGGAGCTGGGCGGCCATGCGCCGTTCATCGTCTTCCCCGATGCCGACCCCGAGGCAGGAGCCAAGATCGCGGTGACCGGCAAGTTCCGTAACAACGGCCAGGTGTGCATCGCTCCCAGCCGGTTTTATGTTCACAAGGATGTGCAGAAGAAGTTTACCGAGGCGGCCGTCGAATTCGCCCGCAATTTGAAGCAGGGCGATGGCCTGGATCCCGGCGTCGAGGTCGGCCCGATGTTCGAAAAGCGGGCGATGGATCAGACCATCGACCTGGTCGAAGACGCCAAGCGCCACGGGGCCAAGATTCTGACCGGCGGCAAGCGCAGCGACCGCTTCCAGCGCGGCTACTTCTTCGAGCCGACGGTGCTGGCGAACCTGTCTCCCGATACCAAGATGCTGATCGAAGAGCCGTTCGCTCCCGTGATGCCTCTGTTGGACTTCAGCAAGATCGACGATGTGATCCGGGCGGCCAACAACACGCGCTATGGGCTGGCGGCGTACGTGTTCACCAATGACCTGACCGTCGCCTGGCGGATGGCGGAAGGGCTGGAGGCGGGCATCATCGGCATCAACGATCCGGTGCCGGCGGCGCCGCAGTGCCCGTTCGGCGGCATGAAGGAGAGCGGGCTGGGACGCGAACTGGGTCACGAAGGGCTGGAGGCGTATTTGGAGACGAAGTATATCTCGTTCCGGCTGCGCGATGGCTAGCCCTTGAGGGGAGGTGCGGAGTGAGCCACCCGACTAAGATGGCGGATGTCGTTGTGCCAGGCGAGGAGGTAGAACGGAGAATCGCCGAGTACCGTCGCCTCGGGTTTCAGCGCCGGGCCGAGCCGCAGGTTGTCTATCAGCCCCCGCACCAACAGTGTCCGTGGCCCGGTTGTGGCTCTAGGATCAGAGGCATCAAGTTCCAGCTGGAAAGCCTGAATGATCCTGTCCGCTTCAGCCAGTGGCTCGCCGCTTGGTGGCAGGGACCTGGGCTTGTTGGCCGTTGTCCCGGGTGCGGTCACTATGTCTTGTTTGAGATCACCGGCAAGAAAGCGGTGCAGGATCCGACGGCAATGGGTTCTGCTTTGCTGCCGGACGATTGGCACCAGTGGGCTTACCTCGTCTGATTCAAAGTTGTCGCTTGTATTCAAAGGTGCTTGCCCTTGAAACCCATTGATTACGCCGCTCCGAAGACGATCGCCGAAGCCGTCGCTCTCCTTGCGGAGAAGGGCGACCGGGCCCGGGTCCTCGCCGGTGGCACCGACATTCTGGTTCAGGTGCGCGAAGGCCGGCGCGATCTCGACCTCCTTGTGGACGTCAAGCACATTCCCGAGGTCAACGAACTCACGCTCGACGCCCAGCGGGGTTTGCGCCTGGGCGCCGCCGTGCCATGTTACCGCATCTACGAGCAGCGGGACATCGCCCGTGCGTATCCCGGTCTGATCGATGCGGCCGAGCTGGTCGGCGGCATCCAGATCCAGAGCCGGGCCAGCGTCGGCGGGAACGTGTGCAATGCTTCACCGGCCGCGGATACCATTCCACCGCTCATCGCCTACGAAGCGGTCTGCGCTATCGCCGGGCCGAAAGGATCGCGTGAGGTGCCCATCGAGAAGTTTTTCGTCGCGCCCGGTCGCACCGTGCTCGAGCGCGGCGAGTTCTTGGTCGGCTTCCGCCTCCCTCTGGTGAAACCGCGCTCCGGGGCGCACTACCTTCGCTTCATCCCACGCAATGAGATGGATATCGCGGTGGTCGGCGCCGGTGTAGCCGTAACGCTGGATGAGAGCCGAAGGCGCTGCATCGCGGCCCGAGTCGCCCTCGCTGCCGTGGCGCCAACGCCGCTCTTCGTTCCCGAAGCAGGGGCAGCTTTGATGGACGGCCCGGTCAGCGAGGCGTTGATCGAGAAGGCGGCGGCGTTGGCACAAGCGGCGGCCAGGCCGATCAGCGATATGCGAGGCGACGCAGCGTATCGGCGGCATCTGGTTGGCGTGCTCACGAAGCGGGCTCTGGGTGGGGCACTGGCGCGGGCGAAGGAGAATTGATTGTGTCCAAGAAAGTTCATGTGCAGACCAAGATCAACGGCAACGAGACCGACTTCCTGTGCGAACCGC
Source organism: Gemmataceae bacterium (assembly GCA_041499985.1). Lineage (GTDB taxonomy): Bacteria > Planctomycetota > Planctomycetia > Gemmatales > Gemmataceae > JBGQLF01. The sequence goes on along the minus strand of JBGQLF010000789.1, from coordinate 2,076 downwards.
GGCAGAGCCTGCTGGAGGTGCTGCGCGATGAGCTGCGGCAGACCGGCAGCAAGGAAGGTTGCAACAACGGCAACTGCGGCGCCTGCAACGTCCTGCTCGATGGCCGGCTGGTCAATTCCTGCCTCGTCCTCGGGGTCGAGACTCAGGGACGCGCGGTGACCACGATTGAGGGAGTTGCCAGCCCTCAAGGGTTGCATCCCTTGCAGCAGAAGTTCCTGGAGCACGCCGCCTTGCAGTGTGGCATCTGCACGCCGGGCTTCATCGTCGCCGCCAAGGCGCTGCTGGAGCGCAATCCCAAACCGACCGAGCATCAAGTGCGGCACTGGCTGGCGGGCAATTTGTGTCGCTGCACCGGCTACGACAAGATCGTGCGCGCGGTGCTGGACGCGGCCAAACAGGGAAGCTAAACCACAGGTAAAACCGATGAGCCAGACGAACTACAAGGTAATCGGCACACGTCCCATCCGGCACGATGGCGTCGATAAGGTCACAGGCCGTGCTCTGTATGGCGCCGATGTGCAAATGGCCGGCTTGCTTCACGGCCGGGTCCTCCGCAGCCCGCACGCGCATGCTCGCATTCGCCGTATCGATGTCCGCAAGGCGTTGGCGCTACCCGGCGTCGAGGCGGTGATCACTTCGGAAGATATGCCCCATCCTGGGGACAAGATCGCCGAGCTGGGTGAGGGAGCGGTCAACCTGAAGCATCTGAGTAGTAACTGCCTGGCCCGTGGCAAGGTGCTGTACAAGGGGCACGCCGTGGCTGCCGTCGCGGCCACCAGTGCGCACGTTGCCGAAGAAGCCCTGGCCCTGATTGTGGTGGACTATGAGCCTTTGCCGGCCGTGACCGAGGTGCGGGCCGCGATGGACCCGAGTGCACCGCTCCTGCACGAGGACTTGAAAACCGAATCGCTCGGTCAAGCGAACGGCAAACCGTCCAACGTGGCCAAGCACTTCCAGTTCAAGCTGGGGGACGCGGACAAGGGCTTCGCGGCCGCCACGCTGGTCGTCGAGCAGGAATTTCACACCGCGACTGTGCATCAGGGCTACATCGAGCCGCACAACGCCACGGCCCTGTTCAACGCCGATGGCAACCTCACCATCTGGTGCAGCACGCAGGGAGCGTTCACCGTGCAGGCTCAGCTGGCCGAGCTGCTCCATCTTCCCGTTTCGCGCGTCAAGGTGGTGCCGATGGAGATCGGCGGCGGCTTCGGCGGCAAGATCCGCGTCTATCTCGAACCGGTGGCCGCGCTGCTGTCGCGCAAAGCTGGCAAGCCGGTCAAGGTCGTCATGAGCCGTGCCGATGTGTTCGAGGGCACTGGTCCGACGCCTGGCTCCTATATCCGCGTCAAGATGGGGGTCGACAAGACGGGTCGTCTGACCGCGGCCCAGGCCTATTTGGCCTACGAAGCGGGCGCTTTCCCCGGCTCGCCGGTTGGCGCCGGAGCCATGTGTGTGTTCGCCTGCTACGACATCCCCAACGTGCTCATCGACGGCTTTGATGTGGTCGTGAACAAGCCGGCGACGTCGGCCTACCGCGCTCCCGGCGCCACCAATGCGGCCTATGCGGTCGAGACGGTCGTTGACGAGATCTGCGAGCGGCTCCAGATCGATCCGCTGGACTTTCGCATCAAGAACGGGGCGCACGAAGGGACCCGGCGCGCCGATGGGCCGGTATATCCGCGCATCGGCATGATGGAGACGGTCGAGGCAACCAAGAAGCATCCGCATTACACGGCCCCGCTGACCGGTCCGCATCGGGGACGGGGCGTGGCGACTGGCTTCTGGTTCAATATCGGCCTGAAGTCCAGCGCCACCGCCAGCGTGAACGCGGATGGCACCGTTAGCCTGGTCGAAGGCTCCACCGACATTGGGGGTACGCGAACGTCCATTGCGATGCAATTGGCGGAAGCGCTCGGGATCCGTGCCGAGGAGGTCCGTCCCGTGGTAGGCGATACCGAGGTGGTCGGCTACACCGACGTAACGGGCGGCAGCCGGGTCACCTTTGCGACCGGTTGGGCAGCCTACGAGGCGGCGCAAGACATCAAACGGCAAATGATGGCCCGGGTGGCGCAGATC
>JBGQLF010000788.1:0-5707 GCA_041499985.1 Gemmataceae bacterium | reverse complement strand
TGCCTCCGCTGCCCGCATTGCCAGAATCCAATCCAGGTGCGCGACGACCGCCCCGACGAAGTGCTCTGCCCTGGCTGTGGCAGCACCTTCCGCATTCGCGATGCCCGCCTCACCGCCATGATCGGCAGCATGCGTCCTCTGGGCAAATTCCAGCTCCTGGAGCGGGTTGGCGTAGGGGCGTTCGGTGCCGTGTGGAAGGCTCGCGACACGGAACTGGACCGGCTGGTGGCCTTGAAGATTCCGCACACGGGCTTATTGACTGCGGCCGGCGACCTGGAACGGTTCCAGCGCGAGGCCCGGGCGGCGGCGCAGTTGCGGCACCCGAACATCGTGAGCGTCCACGAAGTGCTGACCCTGGAGGGGTTGCCGACGATCGTCGCCGATTTCATCGACGGCGTGCCGCTGAAGGACCTGCTGGAAGTACGGCGGCTGACCTTCCGCGAAGCGGCGACCCTGCTGGCGGAGGTGGTCGAGGCGGTGCACTACGCCCACGAGCAAGGCATAGTGCACCGCGACCTCAAGCCGGGCAACATCCTGGTCGAGCACAGTCAGCTCCCAGGCGGCCCGGTGAAGGAGAGCGGGGCGGAAGGGGCGAGCCCACTGGGCAAGGCGCTGGTGACGGATTTCGGCTTGGCGCTGCGCGGGCAAGGAGAGGTGACGTTGACCCTGGAAGGAGACGTCCTGGGGACGCCAGCGTACATGAGCCCCGAGCAGGCGGCGGGCAAGGGGCACCAGGCGGACCGGCGCAGTGATGTCTACAGTCTGGGGGTGCTCCTGTACGAGCTGCTGACGGGGGAGCTGCCATTTCGCGGGTCGAAGCACATGGTGTTGTATCAGGTGTTGCACGAGGAGCCGCGCCGGCCACAGCGGCTCAACGAGCATATCCCGCGCGACCTGGAAACGGTCTGCCTGAAGGCGCTGGCCAAGGAACCAAGCCGGCGCTATACCACTGCCCGGGAGTTGGCCGAGGACCTGCGCCGCTTCCTGGCCGGCGAGCCGGTTCGGGCCCGACCGGTCGGCGTCTGGGAACGTGGGCTGCGCTGGGCCAAGCGCCGACCCGCAGCGGCCGCCCTGGTGTTTGTTAGCGTGTTGGCCGTGCTGGGATTCGTGGTGACCGGATGGGTGGTCGCACTGCGGGAGCGGCAATATGCCCGTGCCGTGGTACAGGAACGCGATGAAGCCGGTCGGCAGCAACAGGCGGCACAGGCAGCCCGGGAGCAGGCCGATACCAACTTCGACCTGGCCAGGGAGGCGGTAGACAAAACGATCACGCGCGTGGCCGGGAATGCGGGCCTCAAGCAGGCGAACTTTCATCAGCTGCGGAAGGAACTCCTGGCGAGCGCCGTACCGTTTTACGAGCGGTTCGTGCAGCAGCACCGTGACGACCCGCAGCTGGAAGCAGAGCGTGGCCGCGCCTTCCAGCGGTTGGGCTTGCTGCGTTCCGAGATGGGCGAGCGGGAGCAGGCGCTCGCCGAGCAGGAGCGGGCGCGAGCGATTTTCGAGCGGCTCACCACGGACTTCCCCGCCGTGCCCCACTATCGCCAGGAACTGGCTACCAGCCACAGCGGGCTTGGCCAGCTGCTGCGGAACCTGGGCAAGGCGACGGAGGCAGAGGCCGCCTACCGCGCCGCCCTGGCCATCGACGAACGTCTGGTCGCCGACTTCCCCGCCGTGCCGGAGTACCGTCGTGCTCTGGCTGCCAGCTACACGAACGTGGGCGTTGTGCTCGATGTTTCAGGTAGACGGTCCGAGGCCGAGAAGGCCTACCGCGCCGCCATCGAGCTCCAGAAACAGTTGGCCGCCGACTTTCCCGCGGAGCCTACCTACCGCTACCAGCTGGCCGTCAGCTCCAACGCCCTGGGCGCGATGCTGGATGAATCGAAGAAGCGGTCGGAGGCCGAGGGCATGTATCGTGCCGCCATCGAACTCCAGCAGTGGCTCGCTGCCGACTTCCCCGCCGTGCCCGAGTACCGCCTGGAACTGGCCCGCAGTCTCAGCAACCTGAGCCTGCTGCTGGGGAGTGTGGGCAAGCAGGCGGAAGCGCTGGACGTGGGCCGCGCCGCCATTCCCGTCCGGGAGCGGCTCGCCGCCGACTTCCCCGCCGTGCCCCAGTACCGCCAGGACCTGGGCGATAGCTACAAAAACGTGGGGCATCTGCTGCTCTCGAGCGATCAGTCGGAAGCTTCCCTCGATTGGTATGCGAAGGCCATCGCCGTCCTGGCCCCCCTCCTGGCCGATGAACCACGCCTGGCGATCGCGCGGCGCTTGCTGCGCAACACCCATAGCGGACGGGCTGCGGCTCTGAGCAATCTTCGCCGCTACCACGAGGCTATCCAAGACTGGGACCGCGCCATCGAGTTGGACGACGGAACACGCCGTCTCGTCTTCCGATTGCAACGTGCCCTCACCCTGGCTCGCGCCGGGGACCATGCTCGGGCCGCCGCCGAGGCGGATACCTTGGCCAGTCCCAAAGACGTCACGCCGGACACGCTCTACCAGCTGGCTTGCGTTTATGCCGTGGCGATGGCCGCGGCCAAAGAGGAGAGCACCTCCGCGGAGCGTTACGCGGTTCATGCTCTCGAGCTCCTGACCCGAGTGCGCGGCGCAGGCGGCTTCCGCGATACCGCCAATCGGGATCTGCTGAAACAAGACGACGACCTCAACCCGTTGCGCAGCCGCGAAGACTTCAAGGCCCTGCTGGCCGACCTGGACAAGCCAGCAGCCCCGACGGGCAAGTGACTCTCTTGATCAGGAATTTGATGATGTTATTTATAGCTTTTTTCCTCCCGCCAGGCTCGCCAGGCATTGACGCCGGCGGAAAGTCCTACCAATGCCAGGTTACCGCACGGACCTTGGCCGGCACGTAAGGGTCGTCAAACGATTTGCGGAAAAAGATCCTGCTTGCTAGCCCTTGGGACTGCTATGCACCGCCCTCATTGCAAAGGGCAAGTGGCTAATTTATATATTTACCATCTTCAATTAAGGTATATTCGCCGAGGCGGTGGCGTTCAGTGACTGCTCAGAATGCTGCAAGCGCTCCCACCAGTTGCCGGAGAGCGGAACAAACCCGAGATGGCATGAAAGGTTTGCGAAAGAACTGTAACGCGCCCCGTTGCAGAAGTTCCGTCTCAGTGTATCGGCCACTGCCGGCACTCATGAAACAGCAGCGTACCTCTCGGTCGATCTCTCGGAGAGCGGCCAAGGCTTGCGGACCATCGAGTCGAGGCATGCAGACATCCATCAAGACCAGATCGATGTCCTCTTGTTGTGAGCGATACACCTCGCAGGCCTCGTAGCCGTCCGCCGCTTGCCACACGAGGAACCCGTGCTGGCCCAGCAGTAGTGCCATCATGGAACGCAACGACTCATTATCATCGACCAGCAAGATGCCGGCTCCCTGCGCTTGGGGGTTAGGTGCGACACCGGGAAGAGAAAACCCTTCTGGCTCTTGGCCGTGTACGATTTCAACAACAGCATGCATTCGGAGCTCCTTCTAGTTTCCTCTTCGAGTACAGCGTTTGGCAACGGTTGTCCCGTTCACCTCCCGCCTCTATCGAGAAGCCTACGTCAAGACGACTCGAATCACGCTCGATCCAGAAGGAATTCAAGAAAGGCCGCAAAGGATGGCGCTTACGTGTCGGGGCACCTCGGAAGGCATGTGTCAGGGAAAAGGTGGACGAGAAGAGACGGCGTGTCCGGGAAAACCCGATCCGGCATGCCTACGGGGACTCGTTCGCTGCGGCAAAGCTGTGCGGGTCCAGGAGGCCGGCCGCGGCGGCGTAGCGGACCAGGTCGGCACGGTTTTCCAGGCCGAGCTTGGCCATGAGGCGGGCGCGGTAGGTCTCGATCGTCTTGACGCTCAGGAAGAGTTGGTCCGCGATCTGCCGGTTCGTGTGGCCCTGAGCGGTCAACCGCAGAACCTCCTGCTCGCGCGGGCTCAGGAATGCCTTCGGATCGGCGGGGTCTGCCAGCCCAGCAAGTTGCTGGCCACCCAGCACGGTCTGCACCAGCTCATTCGTCAGGCTCAGGTTCACGAAGGTGCGTCCCTGAGAGACGGCGCGGATGGCGGACAGCACCTCCGCCTCGGGAGCGGATTTGACGACATAGCCCGAGCTGCCCGCTGCCAAGGCCGCGCGGAAGTAGGCGGGGTCATCGTGCATCGTGAGGACCAGCACGCGCACCTTGGGACACTCCTGGCGCAAACGCTCGATAACCCGGAGGCCGCTCCCCCCCGGCATGGTGAGATCCAGGGTCACCACGTCGGGGTTGATCTCGCGGACCTTGCCCAAGGCCTCCTCGCCGTCCGCTGCTTCGCCGACGACGGTCATGTCCGGCTGAGCGCCCAGGAGCATGCGCAGGCCAGCCCGGAGAACCGCATGGTCATCTACGATGAAGATACGAATCGACATCATAGTTTTCCTCCTCCAAAGGGATGTCCACCCGGATCGTGGTTCCGCCCTCTGCCCGCGGTTGAATCGCGACCGCCCCATGGAGCAGGGCTGCTCGCTCACGCATACCGGACAAACCGAGCCCAACGGTACCAGGGGGGTGGTGCGGAGTGCGGTCGAACCCCCGGCCGTCGTCCTCCACGGTCATGCGCACGGCAGCGGCCTGGCGTTCGATGGCAATGCGGACGGCCGTGGCCTCCGCGTGTTTGACCACGTTGGTCAGCGCTTCCTGGGCAATGCGGAACAGGGCCGTTTCCACGACTCGCGGCAGGCGCGCCGGGATGAGATCGGCCGCGTCCACGATGACCGCGAGGCCATGCGCTTGGGCACAATCACCCGCGACGCGCTCCAGGGCCGGGCCAAGCCCCAGATCGTCGAGCACGCTGGGCCGCAGACCGCGGGCCAAGCGGCGCACCTCCTCCAGGGCGGCCGCGGCGAAGCCGCGGAGTTCGTGGGTCCGCGAACGGGCCGCCTCCAGCGTGGGCGCATCCTCCACGGCACGCAACCCCATGCGCAGGGACGTTAAGGACTGGCCGATCCCGTCGTGAAGATCCCGCGCGATGCGGCGCTGCTCTTCCTCGCGCGCTGCCATGACGTGCTCGAACAGACGGCTGCGCAGGAGGGCCGCCTGCCGTTCTTCCTCCGCCCGCTTCCGCTCGGTAATATCTTCTTGCACGGAAACCCAGTGTTTCTTGCCCTCGATCTCCAGGGCGGTGATGCGTGCTGTCGTGAGGAAAACAGTTCCATCCTTTTTCCGATTGGTGAACTCCCCGAACCAGGTCCCCCGGGTCTTGAGTTGCTCGATGATTCCTCGGACCATCCAGCTATTCTCTGGGGGCGGACAGGCATTGAGGACGGTGACAGGTTGGCCGAGCAATTCACCCCGCTCGTAGCCGAACATGGTATCGTGCGCAGGATTGGTCAACAACATGATGCCTTCTTCGTTCGCGAGGTTGACGGCCTCGGTCATACTCTCCAGCACGCGGGCCTGCACCTGCAAGGCTTGCTCCGCGCGCTTGCGCTCGGTGATGTCTTGGATTTGGGCGAAGAACTGGCACGATCGGTCTTGGACGTTCGTGACGAGCGTCACGTTGAGGAGGACCCAAACCAGGTGACTATCCTTGTGCAGGTAGCGCTTCTCCGTCTGGTAGGTCTGGAGCTCGCCAGCCAGCATCTGCTGCACAGCTGCCCGGTTAGCGCTACGGTCTTCGGGGTGCGTGATGGCCATATAGGTAGTGGCCAGCAACTCCTCCTCGGAG
>JBGQLF010000787.1:0-5708 GCA_041499985.1 Gemmataceae bacterium | reverse complement strand
GGCGGCGGCGAAGCGATCGGTGCATCGGCGGCCAGGATTTCCACGGTCGGTCCCGTGTAGCCGAGTCGGATACGGTCGCCCACCTGGACCGGAACGGCTCCCTCGATCGGCCGGTCATTGACCAGCGTCTTGTTGCGGCCACTCAGGTGGGTCAGGACGAGGCCGCCCGCCGTCCGCTCGATCTTCGCGTGCTCGGCGGACACCTTGGGATACACGGCGGCGTCGAAATGGACTTCGCAAGCCGGGTCGCGGCCGAGCCGGGCGACCGCGGCGGCGACGACCAGTTCCGACCGGGCTCCGTCAGGTGCGATGATTCGCAGGCGCATGGTGCGACTCCTACTTGTTTTCCGTTATGATGGAGCGCGCCGGCAGCCGGCCGGGCTGGCGGAGGTGCCGCGACAGATGGCACAATACCTGAAGGGGCCGGGGTTCACGAAGAGAGGGACCGAAGGAGGTTGAAATGAGCGCTGTCAGGGCAACATGGAAGAACGGCCAGATCGTTTTCGACGGCCCCGCGAACTGGCCTGAGGGCTCCCGGCTGGTGGTGCGCGAGGTGGCACCGGCCGGAATGGAATTCATGACCGAAGAGGAGCAAGGCGACGATCCGGAATCGATTCGCCGCTGGATCGACGAGCTGCGTGCGATTCCTGCCTTGCCGATGACGCCCGAGCAGGAAGCGGAACTGCTCGCCTGGCGGCAGAAGGTCAAGGAGTTCAACGTGGAGGCGGTTCGCCGCCAGATGGAGGAGGGCATCCGATGACTCGGCGCTACTTGCTCGATCAGGTGGACATGATGCTCGCCGCCATCGCGCTGACCATCGGCCATTGCATCGTCGTGAGCGGCGATAGCGATCTCGCCGCGGTACGGGGGCTGACGGTCGAGAATTGGGCTTCGTGACTCAGCAAGCTCGGAGGCCGTCTCATGGACCCCCTCGCTGAGATCGTGGCTGCGGCACGGCGCCTCTCCCCCGCGCAGCTCGTTGAACTGCGACGGGAAATCGACCGGCTGGAGAAGGACTCTCGGTCCATCCGGTTCGAGGCCCGTGAGCCAGGAGAGGTTGCCTTGCGCTTGATCCGCCTGGCAGACGGCGAATGGTGGGAATTGCTGCGGCAGAGCCTGGCTATCCTCGATCATTCGCTGATGGTGTACCGATTGCTCTGGGCTCCGTCGGCTCCCCTCCGGCTCAGTCAGCCCGCCGCCTACCTCGCACTGAGGCACCTGTCGGGCGAGAGCGGGCGCTGGTTCGACGACTACAAGTGTTCGTTCTCCTTCCCTTTTGCGCTGGACGTGGAGCGAGACGGGCAGACGTTCCCCTACCTCGTGGAGGTGCGCAACTACGGCGGCGGCCTGGAGTTTCCCATCCGCCGGGTTGTGGGCGAACGAGACAAGCGCCTGGCGGAGCAGCGTGTTTACGAGCCGTTCGAGGAGGAGTTCGGCGAACAGGAAATCAACCGCTTCGCGGTGCGCTTCGTGCTGCGGCTGGTGGACCTCTGGAAGGTCATCCGCAGGCGGCGCCACGAGCCGTTCGTTCAGACCGTGCCGAAGAATCTGGTGGTGTTCGGTTGCTGCGGGGGCAAGGTCTTCGAGAAGTGGTATGAGCGCGAAGGGCCGTACACGACGGCGCTTCGGCGTTCCAGAGATCAAGTCCGCGTGGAGCAGGAGAGAGCCAATGGAAGGGCCCCACGGAAATCGATCGCCCGCACGCTGCGGCAGCGTCCGTAGCATGCTCAGCCTCCGACCTTCAGGCGGAACCGCTGCTCGCCGATCTGGAACAGGCAGGCATTCTCGACGGTGATCTGCGGTACCCGTAGCCACAGTCCATTCAGCCCCTTGTTGTTCTCGGCGTGCCAGCCGGTGCCGTGCTGGTAGAGTCGGACGTGCCAGGGCTCGCAAAACGGGTCGTCAGCCCGGCAGATAGTACAGGCGGAGTCGCTGCCGATCCAGCACTCGGGCCGGTTCAACAGCATCCGGGTCCCGCTCCCGCCCGTCACCACTTCGACCAGGACCGGGTGCTGGACCGGCGCGGCGTCGTCGCCCCAGGCGCGGGTGCCAGCCCGCGGGACGTTGGCCGACAGCGGTTCGATCGTGGCGGGCTGGGCCGCGCTCGGCGCCTCGAACCGGTAGCATCCCTTACCGACCAGGAACTCGGCGCGGTCGCTCAGGATCGTGTGGCTGACGCGGACGAACAACCCGTTCGTGCTTTGCAGGTCCGTGATGACCCAACGGCACAGTCCACCGATGAACTGCCGGGTGATCTCGACATGTCGGGCGGAGATCCGCCCGTCGTGGGGGATGAGGAAATCTCCCTCGGAGCGGCCGAGGATGAATCGGTTGCCGCGGATGCGGATGATTTCGCCGTCCGTTTTGCCGTCATCAAACACGGTCAGGACGGCGATGCGTGGGCGCAGCGTGGGGCGATAGAGAGTGGCCGTGTGCGCGCCGAAACGGCCGGTTTCGGGCTTGTTCATCTGTACTGCTTAACGGATGTCGTCGTCGGTTTCCAGCAACGTGGCTGGCCGTTCCTGACCGGACGGCTGTTGCGGAGAGACAGGCGAAGGAGGCATGATCGATCACTCCAGGATCCCAGAACAGAATGGCCCAGTTACCATGGTTAGCCTCTCTCTAAGCTCGGACTACTTCACCCACTGTCCGGTGTACCTATTCTTCAGCTCGTTTCGAGACCGGCCGATCTCCATTTGGGTCTTGTGTAGCCGAACCACTAGCTTGCCCTCCGCGTCTGGCCGCTCGAGTTCGACGTACTCGTTCGTCCGATCGACCTCGGTGAAGCGGAAGCGCTGGAACGCAGGATGGTCGCCTAGCGACTCGATCCACTCTTTACCCTCGGCATGCTGGAAAACCCCCCATCGTTCGTGGTTGGGCGTGCGTCCGGCGCTCGCTTGGTGCACCCACCGAGTCCGGACGTCGTTGCTGGGCGCCGACTCGAGTGCCGGTTTCAGTTCCTGGATCTCCATATTGCGATAGCGACTTGTAGTCCCCGGGAGTAACCGTAGCGCCACGGCCCCGCGGCGAAACGTTTGGCCTTTGTCCCGATAATCCAGCACTTTCTTGCCGTTGATGAGTACCTGGATGCGGTCCCCTATGGCGATGATGTCCAGGTTATGGTAGTCCCTTGCCGCTTGGGCTTCGAGTGTCGACTTCGCCAGTTGGTAATCCCCACGATTACACGATGCCAGACTAAGCTCGGCTTCAGTCCCGCGCAATCTAAACACGTATCCTCGCATCCCTCCGAATGCGAAAGGTGAAGCATTAACCCGGCACATGACGTCCGCGTGGTTCTGACCGTCGCTCAACATGACCTGACAGCGGAAGTGGAAATCGGCGTAGTCGGTTCGGTTGGTCACCAGGTGATCTACGTTACGGGAGCGTCCACGGTTCTGGGCTATCAGTACGCCGTCCGCGAATGAAAGCGTTGTAACTTGTGAACTCCAACCCGTGAGATCCTTGCCGTTGAACAGTGGCACAAAGCCGTCGGGCTGCGGCTGAGGTGGTTTAGCGTTCCCTCGAGGCGGTGGCGGAGTTTTATCGAGCGCTTCAGTCGCGGGCAATTGCCCTGCTAAAGGCAATTCCTTGATCTCAATCTTGCGGAACTCGCAGACGGTCTGTGGGTTGTGCTGTTGCAAGGCGATGTGGCCGCTCGTAAATCGCCGCTTTTCGTCAGTGTAATCTGCCGTTGTCTTGTCGTTCACCTTGACGACGATGTGGTTCCCTTCAGCGATCACCTCCAGCGTGAACCACTGGCTGGGCGTGACCGGGGATTCCCGGATGCTGATTGCCACACTGCTTTCCCCATGATTGAACAGACTTCCGGTCTTGTTCACGTCCTCGTGCGTGCTGTTGACTTGGGCCTCGTAACCTGTGGGCAACCATGGGTTGCGCGCGGGTAAGACTGGGCCAAACGGGGCTCGGAAGTACACGCCGCTGTTACCCTTGTCGTTAATACGTGCCTCCAGTCGGAGGTAGAAATCTCTGAAAGCCTCGCGTTCTGTATAGAGATGGCTGACGGCTGGACCGGAGCCGATGAGGATCCCGTTCTCGACGCGCCAATTGCCCGGCTGCTTGGGATGCGTTTTCCAACCGGTCAGGTCCTTGCCGTTGAATAGCGCCACGAAGCCGTCTGTGGGGAGCACAGGGCGCGGCGCCATAAGATGCTCCTCTCTCTCGGCTTGGGCCTTGATTGGCTCGAGCCGTATCTTGATTGGAGGTAGCTTCCCTGACTTCAGCTCGATCTCCCGGGTAACTGCCACAAATCCGTCCTTGCTGATCCGCAACGTGTGCTGGCCCGGCTCCTTTTCGATCTCCACGGGCTTATTGTCGCCGGGGACGTTGACAGTAATTCTCTCTCTATCGATGGACACTTCAGCGCCGGGCTGGTCGATCTCCAGCACGATGGTGCCTTGAGGTGTCCTGACCATGAGGATTACCGCAGCCACGACCATCAGCCCTACCAGTACTCCCAGCCCCACGGCTATGGCCAGCGTCCGCATTCGCTGGCGCTTGTCCTCGGCCTCCGGCTCCGACCGGTCCTCAATGGGCTGCTGCCGTGGCCGCCTGGCCGTCAAGCCCTCGAAAGGCGAAGCTCCACTCGGGGCTGGTTCGCGCTGTTTGCCGGGAACCTGGAGCTCTGGTGATCGGGATACCAGCGGGTGGCTCGTGTCGATTTCCACCCGTGTCCGTCGGCTGGGCGAGGACACGCCCGGTGGGGCCACCCGGCCAGCAGAAGGATCTGGAACGCTCGGCTTACGACAAGATTCTGCGGTACCACTAACTGCCTCGTGCGACAACTCCGGCGAGGACTTGTTCGGAAGTCCCCAGGCGCCCTCCTTGAGAGATGGGAACAGCGCCTTGGCCACTTCGTCTGGCTGCTGGTAGCGACGAGCTGGGTCCTTGGCCATCATCTTCGCCACCACCGCCGCCAACTCCACCGGCACCTCCGGCCGCACCAGGTTCAGCGGCCGGGCGTCCACTGAGTGGTGCGCCTGCAAGATTTCGTACAGACTGTTGCCCTGAAATGGGGGAGCGCCGGTCAACAGGTAATACAGGGTGCAGCCCAGGCTGTAGATGTCGGCCCGGATGTCGGCTTGCTGCGCGTCTAGCGTCTGCTCCGGAGCCACGTAGTCCGGCGTGCCCAGCATCTTGCCCTCGCCCGTCAGCCCTCCCTCTACCCGCTTCTCGCTGGTCGCCTTGGCCAATCCAAAGTCCAGGATCTTTACAATCTGTTTCTTGTCCCGCGATAGGATCAGGTTGCTCGGCTTGATGTCCCGGTGTACCAACCCCTTCTCGTAGGCGTGTTGCAACCCTGACGCAGCCTGCTGGACATAGTGGCAGGCGTTTACCACAGGCATGGGGCCGCGCTTCTGCACCCCTTGGCCCAAATCCTGGCCCTCGACATATTCCATGGCCAAGACCATCAGCGTCCCCAAACGCAGCACGCTGTAAGCGGTCACGATATTGGGGTGGCTCAGCTTCGCTACTGCCTGGATCTCCCGCTGAAACCGCTCCAGGGCCCCAGGGCGGCTCAGTAGCGTCTGGTTGACCACCTTCAGCACTTCTAGGAGTCCGTCCGAGTAATCACCCTCCTGTACCCCAGGATTGCCCAAATGCAGCTGGGCGAAGACAATAGTAGCTGCCAAGTGATTCCGCATCCCCATCGCCGTTGAGGAGCTACTGGGATGGACCACACAGCTGCC
>JBGQLF010000786.1:0-5710 GCA_041499985.1 Gemmataceae bacterium | reverse complement strand
TTGTCACCAGTGTGGTCTTCAGCCCCGACGGGCAACGCCTGGCCAGCGCCGCGTGGGACCAGACGGCGCGGATTTGGGACGTCCGTACCGGCCAGGAAGCGCTCACGCTCAAGGGCCATACGGGCACTATCTGGGGCGTGGCCTTCAGCCCCGACGGGCAACGCCTGGCTAGCGCCTCGGTGGACCAGACGGTGCGGATCTGGGACGCCCGTACCGGCCAGGAGGCACTCGCCCTCAAGGGCCATACGGGCATTGTCCGGAACGTGGCCTTCAGCCCCGACGGGCAGCGCCTGGCTTCGAGCAGCAACGATGGGACGGTGAAACTCTGGGACGCCACGCCGTTGGCCAAAAGGCCCAGCCGGGCGGCGGAAGCGCCCTGAACCTGGCCACGCGGTTGCCGGGCATGGGTGGGGCAGCGATCGGGCCGGGCGGCGGAGCCTCCCCGGCCGCTTTTTCGGCATGGTTCAAAAAGGCTTGTTTCCGGGTGGCACGCCCTGAGTCTTCGAAGGGCGTGGGCTGCTGAAGACACGCCCTTCGAGGACTCAGGGCGTGCCACCCACGTTGGAACCACGCCGCTCTTTCCCTTACCTTCGGATCACCGGCCCACCTGCTCGGTGATGTCGATCGTGCCGAAGTCGGTGCTGCCGTTCACCAAGACGAGGAGGTAGCTGGCCCGGGCCGTGGCAGGGTGAACAGGGTCCGGCGGCGCTACTTGACCCTGGACCAAGACGTTCCCGGCGGCGCCCTGGCCGATGAAATAGAACTGGCCCCGGCCGTTGATAGTGCCCACGACGTCGAAGGTCAGGTCGCTCCGAAACAGCTGGCCACGGAAGCCTGTCCCCGGTGCGCCGGTGCTCGTTCGGTCCTGTTGCACGACGAGTCGGCACGGATCAGGCGGAAGGCCACGGGCGCTGGCGAACGTTCCTGTCCAGTTGCCGTCGATGACTGGCGGCAGTAAGTCTGGGTTGCCGACAAAGTTACGGAGGAGGTTGGCGATCCCTTGCGTGGGATTGCCGAGCGTGGGGACAAACTCGTAGCCGGCGGTGACGTAGGCGGCCCTCCCGCCCAGGTTGCGCAATGAGCCGAGGAAAGCGACCCGCCCCGCCAACCCCTGGCCGGTGCCCCGGAAGGCACCGGTGGCGTCCACCATCCCCGTGAACGGGAACGGCAGCCGCAGGCCGTTGGAAACCAGGGTCAACTGGCCGGAGAAGGTCGGCCCCACTTGCTGGGTGATGTCGAATTCCACCATGCCGCGTAGCTCGTTCGGGTCTCCGTAACTCCGGAAGAAACCCGCATAGTGGCCCAGACCCTCGGGTATAAATTGGGCAGATGCGCGCCGCTCACCGAAGGCCAGCAGGCCGGCCGTCGCGAGCAGGCAGTGGACAAGCAACCGCTTCATCGCAGTCTCTCCTTACGGAACAGCGGTCTGCGATACCATGAAAGCGCCAGCGACACCGGCACGCAGACCGAGCGCCGGGGCGAGGCTGGGCCGGTGAGGGATGCGCTTGGCGGCAGGACCTCACCGGCCGCTCTTTCAGGGATGATTCGAGAAAAAGAGGTTGATGCTATTGGCGGTAACATCGGTGAACGAGAAGACATCCGCGGCGTTGCTGTACCAGATGTTCACATCGCCCGGAATGCCGAAGCCCCCTTGGAACGTCACCTTGTCGTTGCCGGTCCCCAAGGTCACGCTGATGGAGGTGATGGAAGAGAGCACGAAGTCGGTGTATCTCACCGAGTTGATGGCCGTAAAGGTGCCCGGATCCCCGGAAATGCGGAGCATGCCTGCAATGGGGGATGGGGCGATCGTAAAACACTGGTTAGGCGCGACGGCACTGCCGACGATCTGAAGCTGCCCCGTCGGAACGTTGATACCGGCATACACGACACCATTCAGGAGGGTGCGGTCCTCCAACGCCTCCACGGTCAAGGTACGCCGGCTGGGACCAATGCGACTGGTTCGATTCTGCTGCATCATGGCGAGGTCTCCTTAAGAGAGTCGAGATCCGGTCTGCAAGACAATGAAAGCGCCATCGACACCGGCGCGCAGACCAAGCGCCGGGGCAAGGCCGGGCCGGGGAAGGCTCTCCTGGGCAGCGGAGGCCTCGCCGGCCGCTGGTTTGGTTCCCCTATTAGGTACAGGCCCAAAGCAGCGCCCAACCCGCCACGCGGCGTGAAAAATCTCTGCCGCGCTTGCCCCTCCTGATCTGCCAAGCTCTCGGGCGCTTGCGGCGCCGGAATCCTTTTGCAACCCCTTGCGGAAGGCGCTACAATCGTCCCATTATTTCGACCGAGCAGGATCTTTTTCGGGAGGCCGAGGCAAATGTCCGCGCGCGGATCGGTCACGTACTGGATCGAACAGCTCAAGGCGGGCGATGCTGTCGCGGCCCAACAATTGTGGGAGCGCTACTTCCGGCACCTGGTCACGTTGGCCCGGGGCAGGCTGCTCGGCACGCGGCGCTGCGCGGCCGATGAGGAGGACGTGGCCTTGAGCGCCTTCGACAGCTTCTGTCGCGGCGCCGAACGCGGCCAATTCCCGCACTTAAGCGATCGCGACGATCTCTGGCGTTTGCTGGTGACCCTGACGGCGCACAAGGCCTCGCATCTGCGGCGCGATGCCCAGCGGCAGAAACGCGGCGGCGGTGCCGTGTTCGACCAGGAGACCTTGGCCGCCGATGGACCGAGTCTTGAACAAATCGTGGGCCGGGAGCCGACGCCGGAGTTTGCGGCCCAGGTGGCCGAGGAGTACCAGCGGCTGCTGGACTGCCTGGGCGATGCCGAGCTGCGCGCCATCGCGGTGTGGAAGATGGAAGGGGATACCACGGAGCAGATCGCCGCCAAGCTCGGACGTTCCCCGCGCACGGTCGAGCGCCGGCTCGGGTTGATCCGCAGCCTCTGGGAAAACGAGGATAGGCGATGAGCGAAACGCCTCAGGTCGGGGATCGACGCGCCGAATCTCGATTGGTAGCTACCGCGCGGCAAAGGCGGGATCAACACCCCGTAGCCGTCCGAGACGGCGGGCGCGATCGTCCCACTGATGTTCACTCCGAAGTACGGAGAGGTATTGTCCTGCGCGGGCAGGGTGTAGGGGGAGGGAGCCGAATTGCCGCTCGAGCATCCGTGTTCTCCGTAAAATGCGTGGTCTTCTTGTGAGGAGGGCGCCGAATCTCCCGGAATGGTACGAAGGACTCCAAAAATGGCCCCCACTTCGGATTAGACAGCGGCGTCGGCCTGACCTAGAGTTGGGAAGGTGTCGTTTTCGAACCTGGAACTTGGGGAGTATCATGTCGGAACCGAACATTTCGCTGGAGGCGCAGGGGACATCGCCGCGATCCGAGGTTGAACGCCGAGCACGGGTGCGCTACTCCGCGAATCAGGAAACCCTTTGCCATCTGATCGCGGCCGAAATGCATGATACCTGGTGGCAGGCCCGTATCGAGAACTTCTCCGCCCGCGGACTGGGATTGTTCTCCACCTACCAGCTCGAAGCAGGCACTCTTCTCGCGGTCGATCTGGAGGGGGCCTCGCGTCTACTGCTCGCCCGGGTCACGCACGTCACGCCGCATGCCGAAGGTTGGTTTGCTGGCTGCGAGTTGGTCAGCAAGCTCAGCAGCGAAGAGTTGCAAATCCTTCTGTAGGACCCTCCCGCAAGCGACCGCCACGCAGTTACCAAAGGGAAATAGAACTTCGGGTCTCGGGAACAGGATCTCCCCCGCCTTCGGTGTCTCTTCTTATGCGCTTTCTGGCTAGGCACGGGCTGGTATAATGGCCGTATCTCACAAAAGGAGAAAGGCCATGGATTACCGGACCCTCCAGCAAGAACTCCGCAAGCGTCCCTTTGAACCGTTCCGGATTGCCCTGGCGGATGGCAAAATATACGATATTTATCATCCTGAGAGCATCCTTGTGGGCAAGCAGTGGTTCATCTTCGGTGTGGTGATGCAGGGTTCGGGACAAGGCAATGGCGAGACGGCCTATGACCGTTACGAGACCGTCTCCATGCTCCATGTGGTCCGGTTGGAACCGCTACCCCATTCCCACACGGCGTGATGCTCTCGCCAAGCGGCAGATCTTGCTTGCCGTCCCCTCTCGGATCACGTAATACGGTCTCCAGCGAACTGCCTTCAGGTGAGGACAGCCGCATCGGCGGCGTCGTGTGTACCGTTCCTCTCACGGGGCGCACCGCGCCGCCGGTGATCTTTTCCCCGTGTTTCTCGTCCGAGAGTTTAGGAGTCGATGCACCATGCGTAACGCCATGAACCCCACTGCCGGATCCCTCAGTCGCCGTTCCGTCCTTGCCGGGGCCTTCGCCAGCGTGGGCTGGGCCGCGTTGTCGCAGGCCGAGGCCGCCGCGCAGGACCGCGTTGGCAAAGACGCTCCCATTGCTCGCAAGGATCCGCTCAAGATCACCAAGCTGGAGACCTTCCTGATCAAGCCGCGCTGGTTGTTCCTGAAGGTGCACACCGATGCCGGCCTCGTCGGCCTGGGCGAGCCGATCCTGGAAGGCCGAGCGTTGACCTGCGCCCAGGCCGTCAAGGAAATCGAGCCTTACTTGATCGGCAAAGATCCGCGTCAGGTGGTGCACCACTGGCAGGCAATCTACCGGCACGCGTTCTACCGCGGCGGCCCGATCTTGACCAGCGCGCTCAGCGGCATTGACATCGCCCTGTGGGATATCAAGGGCAAGGCACTCGGCGTACCCGTGTACGAGCTGCTGGGCGGTCCGACGCGCAACCGCGTCCGCGTCTACGCCCATGCCGGCACCCCGGAGCGTATCAAGGAGGCGATGGCCCGCGGCTTCACGGCGTTCAAGACCGGCCCGGCCAAGCGCCGGCCGTCGCGTTATCTCGAGACGCCGGCCGAAGTCCGCTACGCCGCGGAGAAATTCGGCGAACTACGCAAAGCTGCCGGCGACGACGTGGACATCGCGATCGACTTCCACGGCGCCATCAGTCCGGCACTGGCCAAGGTGTTGATCAAAGCCCTGGAGCCGCATCAGCCGATGTTCATCGAGGAGCCATGCCAGGCCCAGAACCACGACATCATGGCCGAAATCGCCCGGGGCACGCATTTGCCGATCGCGACCGGCGAACGCGTCTTCACCAAGTGGGGCTTCCGCGAAGTCCTGGAGAAGAAGGCCGCCACGATCTTGCAACCTGATCTGTGCCACGCCGGCGGCATCACCGAGGTGCGCTTGATCGCGGGCATGGCCGAAGCGTACTACGCGACCATCGCGCCGCACAATCCGCTCGGGCCGATCAACCTGGCAGCCGGCATGCAGATGGCGGCGTCGATCCCGAATTTCCTGTGTCAGGAGCAGGTCAGCCTCGGCGAAGGGTATCTGAAGAAGCCGTTTGTAGTGCGCGAGGGCTTTCTGGATGTGCCGACGGGGCCAGGGCTCGGCATCGAGCTTGACGAGAACGCGTTGGCCGACAAGATCAGCCATGATTGGCACAACCGCGAGCTGTACGACGCGGATGATGGGTCCGTGCTGGATTGGTGAGCGCCAACTGTGTGCTACGCTTGCCCTCGGAGGTGTTTCCGCGCGTTGGCCAGATTCCTCGGCCCAAGGTTCTCTTGCGCCGCAGGCAGCTGTTCCTCCGAGGTGCGTCATGCGTATCTGGTTGGGGTGTCTGCGGCACGTACTTGAGGGCCTGGTTCAAAAAGGCCCTTTTCCGGGTGGCACGCCCTGAGTCTTCGAAGGGCGTGG
>JBGQLF010000785.1:0-5718 GCA_041499985.1 Gemmataceae bacterium | reverse complement strand
CTTTTTGCTCGCCTCGTCCACGAGTTCTTCCAGTCGGGCTTCGACCCGTTTTTGTTGGTCGGTTTGCGGCACCGGCATGTATTCGCCATTCGAGATCATCCGCGTCGGAACGGGAGAGCGGAAGGGCTCTGCCACGTCCGCGCGCTCGCATTGGGTCACCTGCTCTGCGTCGAGCAGTCCGTGGTCCTCTTCCCAGACACGACCCGATTCGTTCCAGCTGTCAACAGACATGTTTTTTTCTCCTGCTGCGATGCTGCGCTCCCGCGCCAGCAGCCGTTGACCGAGGACGCCCCGAATCGACGCTACCTGGAACGCAGCGTTTCCTTGACCCGCAAGCACGGGCCAAATGCCTGTGCCCCCCTACCCACCTATTGGCACACCGGCCCGTCCTCCGGCTCCTCGGGTGCCGCCAACCGCTACACCCACGACCCCCGGGAATCGGCCGGGCGAGAGGACGCCGAGCCTCCCATGGATTAGGCCCGCTTGGAGCTACTCCAGCCCGAGTTCCCTGCACGAACCGTCCTCAAACATCAGGCGGATACTCCCGTCCGGCGCGATCGACTCGGCCACACACCGGGGCCGGTTGCCGCGCAGCACAGCGCAGATCCGCTCGTGCAGCGCGCCGAACGACAGGGTCGCATAGGCTTTCCCCGACAGTACCAGAAGCGGGTTGACATATTCCTGGCCCGACCGGGCGCTCCCCTTCCGCGTCCCTGTCGTAACGAGTACGACCGCCCGCAGCCCCGGGTCGCTGTCCCCCGGAGGCATGGCGACGGCGGGCGGCAAGAAGCTGGCATAGGGGTCGCCGGTCTCGTAGCCATGACCGGGCGACGGCGTGCCGATGTGGGCGGGCACGCCCTGGGCGATGACCTCGACCCACTCGCAGCCAGTGTGGTTATCCCCGTGCTGCGGGAACTGCAAGCGCCAGAGAGTAGCGTAGATGCTCATGGAATGTCTCACGGCCTCACCTGCCGGGGCCGCCTCGCCATCCGTAAACACACGAGAAGCCCATACGGAGACCCCAGTCAGGTGCAGCGTTTGGTGACCCGCCACCCGCGGGCCTCCGCCGTCCAGAAGATCGCAGCCCCGACGGCGCACCCGCGCGATCGGATCAGGGCGCCACCTCGATCGTGAACTTCTGGGTCGCGACGCCGACCCGCTGCGTGCCCGTGAACACAATCTTCTCCAATCCCCAGCTCAGCGTGCGTTCGTCCAGCCTCCGCACCTCCCGGTCGATCGTGGCGGTCACGACGACCGGAACCTTCCCCGGGCCGTCCGGAATGCCCCAGAGAAGGCCAGTACCCGCGTCGATCTTGAGCCACGCCGGACCTTGCTGGAGTGCGAAGCGTGGCACCTCGATGTCCCAATAGTTCATCGTCTCTTTGCCGCCGACGACGCGCGTCCGCAGGTCGCCGAGCGAGCGAACTGCGGCCAGCAGGTAGCGGTACTCCAATCCCGCTTGCGCGGCCGTAACGGGTCGCGAGCAGAAGATCGGCCGGGGCGCCTCCGCGAAATCCGAAGGCCCGCTCCGTTGCGCTTGCCCGTCCACCGCCACGACGCGGTAGTAGGCCCGATTCGCGTTGGGCAGCTGGACCTCCACGCCGATCACCGCAATCTCGGTCGCCGCGACCTCCGTCACGAAGTTCGCCGGACGCGTGGAGGGGACCGCCTTCGACGCCCCAACGCTGACCCGGAACGGTTCGTCGCTGACCGAGAAGCCTTTCTCGTCGCTGCCGTAGATCCGGTAAGTCGCCGGTTTCCGCCCGGCCGAGTTGGGCTTCCACCGCAGGATCCCGGTGCCCCGGTCCGCATCAACGGCGAGCGTCACGTCGACAGGCGACCAAAGTCCGTGCGGCGTGAAGCTCCAGGTCGCGCTCCAGGGACCCCAGACTCCCTTCTCATCCTGGGCCCGGACCCGCCAGTAGTGCTTGCGCTCGCAGGCCAGCAGCCCGCCTTGGGGAACGGTGTACTGGGCCTTGCCGCGGTCGGCCGTCTTCGAGATCAGCTTGGAGAAGTTCGTGGACAGAGGCCACTTCATGTCCTGCCGATCCGAGAGCTCGAAGTGGTAGTCGCCGATCCGGTCACCGTCCGGATCCTTGGCAGGGGTCCACTGGAACACGAGGTCGGTGCCATCAACCTGGCCTCCGTCAGGCGGGAAGACGGGCGCATGGGGAGCTTTCGGCGGCTGAGAGGCGGACCGCTCGATCCAGTCGTGCGTGATCCGCACCTTCCGTCCGCGCGGAGACTGGTCAGTGTAGACGAACTGGTTCTCGCCGGCCGACATCGCCGGCAGCGCCAGCGGGGCCATCTGGATGTCGTTGACGATGCCCAAACGCTTCAGCCGGGCGCCGGCGCCCAACTCGCAGCGGAGCCGGTACTCGTAGCGCGCCGGCCCGTCGGGCGGGAAGAACTCGCTGAGGTCCGGCCCAGCTTCGTGCCACGACTTCCCGTCCCACGACAGCGCGAACTTCGCCCCGCCGCCCTCCACCTCGAGCCGACCCCCCACGAAGACGTAAGGGCTGCGCAGAATCCAGACGATCACCCCCGTCTTACCCTCCTCGGCCGTCAGTTCGCCGCCGCCGGCCCGGACGCCCTCGACCGCGGCCGTGCCCTTCTTCCAGAGGTCCCGGGAGAAGTCCGGCCGGTATTCCCAGAGTCCGTTGCCAATCGTGTCCGGATACCTCGGCTTGTTGGGGCCGTGATACTTCACCGGGTTCGCATGCCCCCAGCGCCATGTGATCGCCTCGCCGGGCCGCAGCACCATGTTCATGGAGGTGCCGGCGGTGCAGTCGCGGTCCCCTGCGGGCTCCCCCTCGAAGACGTAGAGAGAGGCCTCCCACTCGTCGTTGGCGCGCTTGTCGGGGTTCAGGATCCCCTGAGTGTGCGAGCGCTTGATCAGATCGTGGTCGCGCACGAGGTCCTGTTCGCAGGCGACGGTCTGATTGTCCCGCAGCAGGTACATCGCGTGCATGTCGCCATCGAAGAGGTTCCAGCGGCCGTCGAAGAAGGCCTGCGACACGCAGTGACCCACGAGCCGGGCGGGCGTCACCTTCAAGCCGGCCCGGCGCCAGAGGCCGGCCAGGCAGATGGAGTCGTTGCCGCAGGTGTTGTGCCCGTAGACGTTGAAGACCTTGACGGGGTCCCCCAGCTCGGCATTGTCGCCGGCCCCGTGATAGCGGTGGCGGATCTCCTGGACCCAGAGCGCGAAGGCCTTCTCCCGATCGGTCATGCCCGGCTGGACGGCCGAGGCTACGATCTCGTCGAGGGTGCGGAAGGCGTTGCGGCCGTTGGAGAGCCACGGGTTGACCACGTCGGTCTCTCCGGCGTTCTCCAGCCGGACGGCACGGTTCGACTCCCAGGTCTGCTCGATCGCCGGCCCGTCCATCATGCCCACGCCAATCGGCGAGCGGCAATTCGAGCCGTCCATCGTGCCTCCCTGCCAGATCGCGTAGGCGTGCCGGCCGGCAGCGATCTCCTCGATATGGCGCTTGGGCGCGTCCGTCGGGTGATGGTTCGCCCCCCAGGGCGCGAGCGGCTCGTCCGGGCGCTGGGCCGAGACGAACACGGCCAGGACTACGATCAATGCGTGCATGCGGATGCTCCTCGGCGTTAGGCCCGATTATCCTGAATGTCCCCACTCGCCCCCCCAGCCCACTAGTCTGCCCGAACGGGCCGAATTATCCAGGGAATTCTACGCCAGGAGAGTGCTGCTAGGCTGGTGGTCCGACAATTTGGGGTGCCTCCTTGGAAGCGAAAAGACTGCTCGCTCACGGGTATCTTCGAGTACTACTGGATGTCCTTGTGGGGTCTTGCCCGCGAAGAGGGAGATTTGGTTCACGACTTGGCCGGGATAGACGGAGATAAAACATCGTGAATCCCGCATGCAAACCCGTGACCCTGTTGTCCTCGACCAACAGCAGTGCCAGCAGGTGGCAGCTCGGGATCGCACACATTGGCCGTGCCAGGATGCCTGGACTAAAGAAATGAATATGCCAGCGGGGACTCGTTACAGCCCCGCTGGCATTGCGCCAATGCGTGCGGAGGTACACGCCAAGTAAGCTTGGGATCTGAGGCGGCTGCTGTCAAGTAAACCGCGCGCGGGGCGTGAGGCGGCCACGCTGGCTCGTTAAAGTCATGCAGGGCAGCACGTTCAGCAAGCATGGGATCTAGCTTAGACTGGTGGCAGTCAAGGACCGGTGCGCTCCTCTGCACTCCTTCCACACGTCTACCGTAATGCTTCTAGCTCCAGCTCGCTCAAAGGCTCAATGAATTGGCAACCGACAAAGTGTCGTCCATCCGGCAGGACCGAGACATGAGCGACGCGGGCCCAGAGGAGGTGATCCAGCCACGCTACATGGAGGGCAACGAGTTCGTCAGGTGTGGGGGCGTGAGCGACCAGGAAGCCGATTCCATGAGTCGACACATCGCGCACTGAGGCTTCCTCCCAACCTTTGCCTTGGGAATGCTCGGCAAGGAGATCGCAACAGGCAGCAGGAACATGCGTAGCGTAGCGCACCGTCATCCGGCGGTCTACTGCCGCCGGTGCGTGACCAGGGTCAGATTCCAGCAAGAGAGTTTGTTCAGACATGGCCCCTCAGGATTCTAGACAAGTAACCCGTCTATCGGTACGGCTCTCCCTTGCAGTCCAAACGGGATCAGCCCCTGGTACCACAAGCTCAAGTCGCAGCTGCATACCTGGAACGAAAAAGACCCGTGTGGGATAATTATTCCGACACAGGTCTCTTGGGAGAGATACTCCAGAAGTCTGTGTCACGATTCGATCGAGGTCAAACCAGCCTGGATGCCCAGGGTGACCTAGACGTCTGGCGTGGCTGACGGTAAGAGAAGCAGCTTGGCCCGAACTCCGTTGAAGAGCAAGGGCCGCCGAGGACACACGTCGGTGGTGGTGGCATAAAATCTCCTGGAGTTGTGGCTTGGGCAGGAGTATAACAAACCTGCTTTCCATGCGCTTGCAATCCGGCAACCTCGCTGGCCAGAAACCGCTCGGGGGAGTTTGCCCTTACTCCGGTCCTTGACTGGCCTCTTCGAGGTGGATACCGTTGGGACACGGGCGGACGGCCTTTCGCCCAACTCCATCGCAAAGAGGCGATCATGAGTGAAGAGACTCAGCAAGAGCGTCAAACGCTGGCAAGGGCCTTGACCGAGCACGGCGCGCAGCGGTGCGCCGAGTTCGAGGCGGCCTGGCAAGCCGCCTTGCGGAGTGGGCCGTCACCCCAGATCGAGACCTATCTCCAGGACGCCTCGGATGCCGAGCGCGCGGTGCTACAGGTCGAGTTGGCCAAGATCCAGCTCAAGTATCTCACCCCCGAGACGATAACTGCCGAGCACCCGGGAGCGCACCCCGCTTCGCCTGCCCTCACCGCGGAATACGTTCCCGCGCCACCTGGACCGGCTGCCACCATCGACTTTGAGCCCACGCCGCAGAGCGGTCCACCGGGCAACCCCCGTGCCACCACCGATTACATCCCCGGGGAAGGAGGGATGCCCATCCTCTCCTTCCAATTCTCGGACCAAGACGAGAAAAGGGAGCTTCCAGCAAGCCAAGCTTCCCGGTCGCGGCGGAAGCAGTGCCCGGTGGTGCCTGGCTTCGAGATTCTCGGCGAGTTGGGCCGCGGCGGCATGGGCGTGGTCTATCAGGCCCTCCAGACGCGGTTGAAGCGGCTGGTGGCCCTCAAGATGATCTTGGCCGGCTCCCAT
>JBGQLF010000784.1:0-5719 GCA_041499985.1 Gemmataceae bacterium | reverse complement strand
CGGGCGTTTCCAATTTTTCATTTTGGGCGTTTTTCAACTTCTCTTACACCTCGTGGGGGGGTAAAGTTTCCTCCGGCGGGGGGGCCCCGCTCACTGTCCAAACCCCCCCGCCACAATGCTGTTACCCAGGGTCACATGGGTCAGGCCGACGAATGTACTTTCGTGCAGATCCTTACTTCGAATCTTTCTTCGGGGCCGGATAAGCCTTGACGATGTTGGTGAGTGTTTGCTCATAGTCTGCTGGCACGGCCTCGAAGCCTGTCAACTTCCACAGGTTCAGCAGTTGCCGGCCCAGCAAGGTTTGATTCGCGTTGAGCATGCCTAGACGGAAACGGTCGATGGTGGCTTCCGGCAAGGCGCCCGGGCGGTAAGCGACCACGGCCGCGGGAAATGCTTCCGATTGCTGCACGATCTTCAACTTGGCGAAACGGCCTGGCTTGCGCCGCTGATAGCACTCCAGCGCCAAGCCATCGACCACCGTGGCCTGCACCACGCGATCGATGACATCATCCAGGGCCTCTTCCACGTTGTCGGGGGTGGTGATCTTGCCGAACAACTTTGGCATGCTGCTGTCTGGGCAGCGCCGCTGCGCGAAGTGCCGGCAGTGTTCCCGGGTGTGCCGCGCGAAGGCCAGCGATTGGCCCTTCAGGTCGTCAAATTCCTTGACCAGGCTGTCCGCCCGCACCACGAGGAGCGCGTGCAAATGCGCCCGTTGATTGACGGCAATCAGGAGGGGTTGCAGCTGGGGATACTTGAGCCGGGCCCAGGCGAACTCAATGCCGTGAAAGACTCCCAATTGCAGCTTGTCGCTGGCCAGCTCTTGCCCCATGCTCTCGGCATCGCCGGAGGGAACCAGCAGACCGCTGACCCCGGTCTGGGATTCCATCAGGATGCCGAACGGTTGCATCATGGTTTGCACAGTCGCTTCCGGCACATCCCGGAACAGCGTCCCGATCATACCGATCCGCACGGCACTGCTCGGCGAAGTCCGTTCCGCGGCCGGCGCCATCAGTACCAGGGCGGCGGCAAGTCCAAGGACAAGCGCCGTCAATCGCCCGTAGCTTCCTCTCTGACCGAACATGGCCCCTTCTCCTCCTCCAGTTGCTCGTGTCGCGCATCTGCTCGGTCTAGGACCGGTTTTGGCCGATCGGTAAGCCGTTGTCGAACCCCTGGTCCGGCTGCAAGACGGGCGATCTCCTTCTAGAATAAGGACTTAGCAAATCTTGCGCCAAAGGAATTCCGTACCTGGGGCGCCTCTTCTTCGACGAGCTTGCAGCGCGAGCAAGGGCGGGCTTTGCTTCGCGCTGCGGGCTAGATAGAACCACGCCCTGGGGAACGTGGGGCAGACCTTCCTGGCTGCCGTGCCCTGGCAGCCAGGAAGGTCTGCCCCACGTTCTCTATTACGGGGACTTACTTAGTCTTTAATGTTGCGGCTGGACGAGGCCGGCCTGGAAACCGCCGGCCGTGACGCGCTCCAGGGCAGCCAAGGCCAGGGCGTGCTGATAGAGCGCCTCGTTGTACGAGGCCTGGGCTTGGCCGGCGAGGACCTCGTTGGTCAGCACTTCATCGATCTTGACCCGTTGTTCGCCGCGGAAATCTTCGCGCGTGTTCTTGGCCAGGCTTGCGCCGGCCTTGGCGGCGTCGCGGCTCTGGCCCACTTTGCGCACCGCTTCTTCCCACTTCAGAAACGTATCCTCGGCTTCCAAAGCAATCAGGTTGCGCGTCTTGTCGACCACGGCCGCCGCGCGGGCACTCAGCTCGCGGGCACGCTCGATCCGATCAGAGCGCGGCCCCGCGAAGTTGACCGGCATCTCCAAGCCCAGCGCTCCCGGCCGATATTCGCCATTACTGATGCCTTGCGGGATCGACTTGGCGTGAATATCCACAACCGCTGCGAAGGTGCGCGTCGTCGGCAGGCAATTCACCGACTGGGCACAGATTTCCAGGTTGGTAACCTCGGCCACCATGGTTGCTTGCACCAGCTCGCCCCGGCGTGCCAGGGCCAGCGCGACGATCTGATCGCGCTGGATTTCGTGTGAAGGAAGCGGGATCTGCTCTTCGGGGACCTGCAAGCCGCAATCCGGAGCCAGGCCCATCGCCTCGCGCAGGGCGGCGTTGGCCCGCTCGATGCCGCGGAGCGCTTCCGCCTGGCGGCCCTCCGCCAGCCCCAGGTAGACACCAATTTTGTCCACGGTGCTGGTGGTCAGGTCCCGGCTCTCACCTTTCTTGACCAGCTCGCGCACGCGCTCCAGATAAAAGCGGAAGTTGGCCACGACATCGTCGGCAACCCGCTTCTGATCGCGGGCATAGAGCACGCCAAAGTAGGTGCGGGTAACCGCGTAAATGGTTTCCTGCTCCGTTTGGCTGAGACCGGCACTGGCGATGGTCACTCCCAAACCGGCCTGCTGGCGGCGAATCGGCAGCTCCCGACCGGCGAAGATCGGAGGCGCATGCAGTTTTTCCAGACCGCGGCGTTGCGTCTCGGCCGCGGCCAGACTAGCCTGGGACGCGGTGATCGCCGGTTGCCGCTCCTGAGCGATGCGCAAGCACTCGGCCAGGGTCAGGGTGGGAGCCTGGGGTTGCGTTGCCTGGGCGGCAGGTTGGATCTCGGTTGCCGAAACCTCCGTGGTCTGGGCCCGAGCCAGGCAGGGCCAAAGCAAAGGAACTGCAAGTCCGCTGATGATGCGGGCGCGCCAGCGGCGCCCAATCCGAAGTGTGTTGCCCATGAGTATTGAGCCTCGCTGCTCGACCAGGTGACCAATCCTTGAACGCGGCGTTTAGCTGTCCAGGTCGGACCGTCACCGCAGCTCCGGTCCTATTCCTGGCGTTGTTTATGATCGGCTAAAGAAAATCGATTCTGAACGCAGGGCCGGGGTAATCGAACAGGTCCTGGGTTCCGGCAAGCGCTAGACGCCGCCTTTGCGGGCTGAGGATGGCGCGCGGCTGGCTCGCGCGGGCTGCGGGCAGCCTCCAAAGGGAGCGGTTGCTAGACTAACCGGGGACCCAAGCGACGACTGGAGGCCGATGTGGAAGCGGAGCAACCACCACCCTTACGCCTGGACGAACCGCTCAATCTGGCCGAACTGACCGAGGAGATCGATACGGCCCGGATCCTCGACGCCGGCGCCAACCGGGCCCGCGAAGCCTTGCGGGTGGTTGAAGATTACTGCCGCTTCGCCCTGGACGACGTGTTCTTGACGAGTGAGTTAAAGCGGCTGCGGCATGCTCTCACGGCCACGCTGGCCGACTTGCCGGCTCAGCGGCTCCTGGAAGCACGCGAGACACGCCGCGATGTCGGGACGACGATCACCGGGGCCGGCGAGCACGATCGGCCGTCGCTGCTGGCGGTGGCGCAGGCTAATCTGAAACGACTTCAGGAAACCCTCCGTAGTCTGGAAGAGTTCGCCAAAGTCCGCAACCCAGCCCTGGCCCCGGCGCTCGAGCAGCTCCGCTACCACAGCTACACGCTGGAGCGAGCCATCGTCCTGGGCACGAGCGCTCGCCAGCGCCTGGCCAGCGCTTGGCTCTACATCCTGGTCAGTGGCTCGGGGTGCCAGGCTGCGCTCGACTGGACCATTCAGGAGGCCGCAGCCGGCGGCGCCCAGATCGTTCAGCTTCGTGAGAAGAATTTGACCGACCGCGCCCTGCTGGAGCGGGCCCGCCAGGTCCGTCAATGGACGCGAACAGCGGGCGTGCTGTTTATCCTGAATGATCGGCCGGACATCGCGCGCCTGGTGGAGGCCGATGGTGTCCATCTCGGGCAAGATGAGCTGCCGGTCAAGGAAGCGCGGCGCATCGTCGGTCCGGATGCCCTGATCGGCGTCAGCACCCATGACCTGGAGCAGGTGCGTCAAGCCGTGCTCGACGGCGCCAGCTATATCGGCGTGGGGCCGACGTTTGCCTCCGCGACCAAGAGCTTCACGGAGTTTGCCGGGCTGGAGTTTGTGCGTCAGGTCGCGGCCGAGACGTCGCTGCCGGCGTTCGTCCTCGGCGGCGTCAGCCTGGAGACGATCGCTGCCGCAGTGGCGGCCGGCGCCCGCCGGGTGGCGGTCAGCCATGCCATCGGCCAGGCCGCTGACCCACGAGCGGTGGCGGCGGAATTGCGGCGTCGGCTGGAGTTGGTTTAGCGGGCAGCAGGTGGTGACCGCGTGAGCACTCGTCGCCTCCCAATCCCCAGCGCGTTTACTTCGGCACCAGTACGCGCGCCACGACACCGTCCCGGCACACCACAATCAATTCATTGGTCAACGAGCAAGGAAAACAGGCGACGGCGTGCGGCAGCGATGCCCGCATCGCCGATTCCAGGATGAAAGTCGTCGGTCCACTGCGCAACCAATCGATATGCGATCTCGAAACGCCAGCGATGAAGCCGGGACGAACGATTGCCGCCGCCTGATATCCCTCGGGCCGAACCGATGCTTGTGTGGAAACCATCTTCACGTGGTCTGGTTTCAAGCACAGCTGCGACCAATGGATTGTGCCGTTGTTATCCACGCCTGCCAGCTCGAGACGTTCGACATCCTGGCGGAGCCAGGAGATGCAGGGATAGGCACACGGGCTCTCGGCCGGAATGCCGGGCGTCCAGCCGAGCGTTGCTCGATGCCAGGCTGCGGTTGTCCAGCGACGGCCTTCCCGCTGCGGTCCCTCGCAGTACCAGACCGCGTGATGGCCAAAGAGCAGGATGGCCATCGAGGACGGAGAAAGCTCTTTCAGCGACGGTAGGATCAAGCCGCTGCACCAGCTGGCCTCCTCCTCAGGTAGGGCCAACCCGCCATTGTGAATTAAGCGCGCCCCACGGAGAAAATGAAGATATTGGCCGGCCCCGACACCTACCAGGTCCAGTCTGGACCAGGTCACCACCGCCACCAGCCAGAAGTTGCCCTGTCCCCATACTTGCTTGCTTCCGATCCAGTCCCTTTGAGGCGTGAGCAGGTAACTCGTCAACTCGTCACGATCCTGAGCGACGTCGTGCAGGGCTACGACCAGGTGCCCATCCGGGGCCGTGGCCAAGGACGTTACCTGGGTCGAGTAGTCGGTCGGCAAGTGGACTGCCTTGCCCGTCTCGGCACGGAAGCACATGAGGGAACCATCCTCATAACCAAGAAAGACATCCCCGCTTGCCGGCGCGAAGCAGGCGGCCGTGACGACTCCCTGCCTCAATTGCGTTCTGCTGATGACCGGTTCCCGCGCGCGTTGCCCACTTGGGCGCTGGCCGCGAATGGCGTGCTTGATGGCAAAGGCGGCGTCGCTGATCTCCGCGGGTTTCCATGCTCCCGACGGGCCGAAGAAAGTCCAAGCCAAGTCGCCCGGGCGGGCTCCGCCGGCCGATTGCTGCCGGACCTTGGCTGCCAGGGCCAGCCGCGCCCGATCGCGCAAATCATCCCGCACACTCGCTAGCTTGGGACTCTCGGCCGCGACCGCCACTTCGTTGAAGAACTGGCTCGCGGCCTGCGCATCCCCCGGAGAGCCCAGCCGCTCCTCGGCCTCGGCGACCAGCTGGAGGAGCGCTTGCGGCGAAGGCTGCTGCGCATAGAGCGCGAGCAGATGCTTGGCGCAGGGGATGTCGTTTGGTCCGGGCCGCCGAGCCCACCCGGCCTCGAAATACGCTTGCGCCAACGGCACATTCCCCGCCCGCCTCAATAGGAGTTCTCCCGCAGCGTGATAATCCTGGTACGTGTTCACCAGTTGTGCCGCCGCCAGCTGGTATTCGGCCAGCGCG
>JBGQLF010000783.1:0-5725 GCA_041499985.1 Gemmataceae bacterium | reverse complement strand
GGCCGAATTCGAAGAGTTGGACGATGTGTGGATGCTGGAGCTGAGCGACCATGTCGGCTTCCGCCATGAAGCGGACCAGTTCCTCCGGCTGAGCGTGGACCCCGGCCAGGAGCATCTTGAGGGCGACCAGCCGATGGGGACGTAGCTGCGTCGCCTTGTAGACCACGCCCATGCCGCCCTGGCCCAACTCCGCAAGAATCTCGTAGCCGGGCAGCTGCGGCCAGTCGGTCGGCGACAACTCGGCGGGCGCATCGTTGATGGTGGCATTGGCTGGAGGAGTACTCGGGAGCATCTGGTAGGCGGCCCGCAAGGCCTCAAGCCGCCGTCGGACTTCGTCGAGGTGTTCGGGGCAAGTGCGGCACAGCTCCTCGGCGGACAGGTCCTGACCCTGCTCGCGTGCTTCTTCCCACTGGAGCAACAGTTCGCTGATGGGCTCTGCGGTCGACATGAGTGTGGCTCTCCCCAGTTAGACGCCGGAGATGCCCGGCAGTTTCCCTTGTCGTGCCTAATCCAGTCTCCATAGGTCAGCGGGTTCCCACGAATGGGCGCAAGCACAGGTTAGGCGCTGAAGCATGGTCGAAGCCTCCCAGGCACCTTGTGGCAGTTCATGCCCTGTTGGGGACAGCGGACAGCCCAAAAGTTACCACAGGACCAGGACGTTCTCAACACACTAGAACCGAGCCGGTCCGTGGTTTTGTGGCGGGTGCGGCAGAGGACCCCTGTAAAGCCGAGGCAATCGACGGCCGTGAGCTGAAGCACAGGCGTGGCAGGAACCGTTGGCCGTGTGAATCACCAAGGTCTCCACCCCGAAGGCAGCATCGAGCTTGGCTGCTTCCCCACGCCTGGTAGAATAAGGCCATGACCTTGAAACGCCGAACGTCGTCGCCTGGCCGGCCGTTGCCCCGCACGTATGCCGGGACGAACATCCCCATGGCCGTGATTCGCCGTTTCGCACGCCAGGTGGGGGAACGCTTCCAGCCCGAACAAATCATTCTCTTCGGTTCCTATGCCTACGGCACAGCGCAGGCCGACAGCGATGTGGACCTTCTCGTCGTGATGCCAGCCCGCAACCAGCACGATCAGGCGGCCCGGATTCGCTGGGAGGTGCCGGCGCCGTTCCCGATGGACCTCATCGTCCGCACGCCGCAGAACTTGAAATGGCGCCTCGCCGAGGGCGACTCCTTCCATACCGAGATCGTGACCAGGGGCAAGGTCTTGTATGAAACGGACGACACGCGAGTGGGTACGCAAGGCCGAAGCCGACTACCGGCTCGCCGCCCCAATCGCCCGGGGAAGCGAACCGTTTCATGACCAACTCTGTTTCCAGTTTCCATTGCCCACCATCGGCTGAGAAGTACTGCAAAGCGTTGTTCGAGGAACTCGGTCAACCGGTGCCGAAGACGCATGATCTGGACCAACTCTTGAACCTGCTGCGGCCTTTCCATTCCACGTTGGGCTTGCTCTTTTGACGCCCGCCCACTACTGCTCGTATCTCTTCGAGACGATAGCGCCCGTGAGCGCGTCGAGGACATAATGAGGCCCGCCTCCCTTCAGCCGTGGGTCCTTGAGTTCGTAATCCACGTGCCAGCCGTCCCCTTCCAGCACCAGCTGGATACGGTATGCGGAGAGGTCCCGGTATGCCTTGAGCGCATCCGCCTGGGCGATCGCCAAGGCCTGATCGCCGGCAAGGGTGGCCGCTGTGGGCGTCGGTCCCGCTGTCGTGTTGCTCATACGCTTCCCCCTCAAGAAAGGCGGCCGGTGCTTCAGGGCGGAAAACCAGGCCCGCCGAGCAGTCCCCCGCGCCGCGACTCCGGTCCCGCCGTGTAGACGCCGTCCTCGGCGCGGATCAAACACGGTACGCCCAGAATCCAGGCTGACTGGGTGTCCGCCGCACTTGGGCCGGGGTCCCACCCTTCGGCGCTCGGGTTGGGGTGGGTGTGGAAGGTGGCGACAACCACGGAGTTGGGGACGACCGGAGGCGTGTTCAGGTCAAGGGTGGCGCGGGTCCCTGCTCGGGCGCGCCGCGCCGACAGGGATCTGGTCGTGGTGTCCAGGTAGACCCACCCGCCCTCTTCGTGCCGCTGGGCTGCGGCGCCGGGCACTGAGTCCGCCCAGGCCTGCTCCAGCGCCTGTCGCACTGCGGGATCCGTCAGCAATTCACTGGCCGTCGGCGCTTGCATCGTCCCTGGCACGCCCTCTCGATTGCTTCTGGTCGAACCGCAAACCCGCTACCTCCTGGATTGGCTGCCAACGAGTGATCCAAGGTCAGCCTACCGACCGGTACGGGGGAGATCAAGCGTTACGTGGGTAACATCCGTGGACGTCACGAGAAGGCTCATCTCCCGGCAAGTCCTTCCTGGCCTCATTCCCGTGGTACCACCGGCTTGTTGCCTATCAGTCTCTCCGCCTCGCGTAGAAAAGCCTGCTGCTCTTCGTTCTTGGCCCATTCCGGTTTGCTCAGGGTCTGCCGCAAGCGAGCGAGGGTGGCCTGGGCCTGCTCCTCTTGGCCGAGCCGATAGCGCGTCATGGCCAGGAAGGCCAGGTCCGCAGGGCTGGCTTGGTTGAGTTGGTCCGCCTGCGTCAGCGTGGCCAGAGCTTCGCGATACTGCCTGGCACGATACTGGGCCACGCCCAAGGTGGTGCGATAGACACCGTTGTGCGGTTCCAGCTGGCAGGCTTCTTCCGCTTGCAGCAGAGCATGGCGATAAGCGTCGGTGGAAGCATCCGGCTTGAGGACCACGGCCCAGCTCTCCCGGCTCAGTCTCTGGACGTGGGGATGATACTGCTGCACCAAGGTCAACGCCGCTTGCCGCAGCGTTGCGTCCAAGAGGGGGTTGCCGTGGAGGGCCTCAATCACCTCGGCCTGGCGCCACTGGATAGCGTAGAGGGAATCGACCAGGTCGAACGTCCGCTCGCGCAGCGCGCGCTGGCGCAGGTTCTCCAGAGGATGGTGGAACGTCTCCCACAGCTTTACTGTCCGGTCGTTGCTCGGCGAGGCCAGGCATTGGCCATCGGGACTGAAGGCCACGCTGCCGATGTCTATGACATGTCCCTTGAGGGAGAGCAGTTCCTTACCGGTGGCCACTTCCCAGAGCTTCACCGTCGCATCGCCGCTGGCGGAGGCCAGGCGCCGGCCGTCGGGACTGAACGCTACGCTCATCACATCGCCGGCGTGTCCCTGAAGGGTAAGGAGTTCTTTGCCGCCGGCCACTTCCCAGACCTTCACTGTACCATCGTCGCTGGCGGAGGCTAGGCGCTGGCCATCGGGACTGAAGGCCACGCCCACGACCCTGTTGGTATGTCCCTTGAGGGAGAGCAGTTCCTTACCGGTGGCCACTTCCCAGAGCTTCACCGTCGCATCGCCGCTGGCGGAGGCGAGGCACTGGCCATCGGGACTGAAGGCCACGCCCCAAACTTTGTCGGTATGCCCCGAGAGGCAGAGGACTTCCCTGCCGCTGACCACCTCCCACAGCTTCACTGTCTTATCCCCGCTGGCAGAGGCGAGGCGCTGGCCATCGGGACTGAAGGCCACGCTGGTGACCCAGTGGGTATGTCCCTTGAGGGTGAGGAGTTCCTTGCCGCTAGCGGCCTCCCAGAGCTTCACCGTCTGGTCCGCGCTGGCAGAGGCTAGGCGCAGGCCATCGGGACTGAAGGCAACACTATAGACCGTGTCGGCATGCCCCTTGAGCGTGAGGACTTCTCCTTTGCAGATGGCCACCTCCCACAGCTTCACTGTCCGGTCCCAGCCGGACGAGGCCAGGCACTGGCCATCGGAACTGAAGGCCACGCTCTCGACCCCGCCGGTATGTCCCTTAAAGGTGAAGAGGTCCTTACCGGTGACGACTTCCCAAATCTTCACCGTGCCGTCCCCGCTGGCGGAGGCCAGGTACTGGCCATCGGGACTGAAGGCTACCTGCCCGACCCTGTTGGTATGTCCCTGGAGGATGAGGAGTTCCTTACCGGTGGCTGTCTCCCACAGCCTCGCTGTCCGGTCCCAGCTGGCGGAGGCCAGGCGCTGGCCATCCGGACTGAAGGCCACACTATAGACCGTGTCGGTATGTCCCTTGAGGGTGAGCAGTTCCTTGCCGCTAGCCGCTTGCCACAGCTTTACGGTCCGGTCCCAGCTGGCCGAGGCCAGGCGCTGGCCATCGGGACTGAAGGCCACACTCTGAACCATATCGCTATGTCCCTTGAGGGTGAGGAGTTCCTTACCGGTAGCTGCCTCCCAAAGTTTGACCTCCCCAGGTTGGCCAAAATCTCCGCTGGCGGAGGCCAGGCGCTGGCCGTCCAGACTAAAGGCCACACCCCGGACGGAGCCAGAATGTCCCTTGAGGGTGAGGAGTTCCTGGCCACTGGCCACCTCCCACAGCCTCACTGTCCGGTCCCAGCTGGCGGAGGCCAAGCGCTGACCATCGGGACTGAACGCCACACTCGGGACATAGCTGGTATGCCCCTTCAGGGTAAGGAGTTCCTTGCCGCTGGCCACCTCCCAGATTTTGATGGTCTGGTCATCGCTGCCGGAAGCGAGGCGCCGGCCGTCGGGACTGAAGGCCACGCTGTCGATCTCCATTGTATGCCCCTGGAGCGTCTGCACCTGGGGATGCGCCAGACGCCACAGGTAGTGCCATTCAAACCCGCGCAGGTCCTCATCGCCAGGCAAGCGGCGCTCTGCCTCTCCCAGTAATTGCAGCATGTGGTTCACCCCGGCCTTCTCCCACGCCTGCTGCGCCAGCTGCACATTGGC
This sequence comes from Gemmataceae bacterium, assembly GCA_041499985.1. Classification (GTDB taxonomy): domain Bacteria; phylum Planctomycetota; class Planctomycetia; order Gemmatales; family Gemmataceae; genus JBGQLF01. The sequence continues at coordinate 981 of JBGQLF010000783.1, read as the reverse complement.
GATGTACAAGTTCCGCCGCCCTTCTTGGCGGGCACGGCGTTCCTCGGCGGCCATCCGGGTCGCCTTGTCCGCCTCGCTGCGTGCAATCCCCTGTTGGCGCACTGCCTCCGCCCGTTGCTCGGCCTCGCGCACGTAGCCTACGGAGGCGACGACCGCCACCAGCGCCAGCAGCAGCCCCACCGCTGTCCCCAGCCCCGCCACCACCGGATTCCGCCGGCACCAACGCCAGAGTCTTTCCCCGCTGCCGACCGGCCGGGCCAGGATCGGCCGACCTTCCTGAAACCGCCGCAAGTCGTCCGCCAACGCTTCTGCGCTGCCGTACCGCTTGCGCGGGTCCTTTTGTAAGCACTTCAGGCAAATCGTCTCCAGGTCACGCGGCACCTTCGGCAGCAAGCGGGAGGGCGGCACCGGCTCCTGGAAACGCACCTGCTCCAGCGTCTCCAGAACACTCGCGCCCTTGAACGGCGGCCGACCGGTCAAGGCCTCGTACAGGATCGCACCCAGGGCGAAGGTATCTGTCGCCGGTCCAATGGCCCGACTCTTCCCTTCCGCTTGCTCGGGAGCCATGTAACTCGGTGTGCCCAGAATCGCTCCCGATTGGGTCAGCCCAGGTCCCGCTTCCACCCGCCGGGCCAAGCCGAAATCCGTGATCTTGGGCACCCCGTCCGTCGTGAGCAGGATGTTGGCCGGCTTCAAGTCCCGGTGCACGATGCCGCGCTGATGGGCGAAGTGGATGGCTCGGGCCAGTGTTTCCAAAAGCTACGCCGCTGCCTCGGCCGGCTGGGGTGTGCCCTGGAGCCTCTTCGCCAGGTCCACTCCTTCCACGTACTCCAGCGTGCAATAGAGCTGCTTGGCGTGCTGACCGAATTCGAAGAGTTGGACGATGTGTGGATGCTGGAGCTGAGCGACCATGTCGGCTTCCGCCATGAAGCGGACCAGTTCCTCCGGCTGAGCGTGGACCCCGGCCAGGAGCATCTTGAG
>JBGQLF010000782.1:0-5726 GCA_041499985.1 Gemmataceae bacterium | reverse complement strand
GTCGAGAGCGTAGCCTTCAGCCCCGACGGGACGCGCTTTGCCTCGGCCGGCGTCGACCGACTTGTGCACGTCTGGGACGCGGCCATCGGCCAGGAGCTGCTCCGCCTCAAGGGCCACACCCGCGGTGTGAGCGGCGTGGCGTTCAGTCCCGACGGGACTCTTCTAGCCTCGGGCCAAGTGGCTTCGTCACAGGGGACGCCGAACGGGACTCTGCTGGTCTGGGATGCAAGGACCGGCCAGGTGTTTAAACACCTGGAAGGGGGATCGGTGTGGAGCAACCCGGCTTTCAGCCCGGACGGCAAACGCCTGGCTTCGGGTGGTGAGGAGCGTGGGGATGATGGCGTGTTGGCACTCTTGACACTTTGGGATACAACCACCTGGCAGAAAACCCGCCGCATCCTGTACCACCAGGGCCACGTCTTCCTCCGGGGCCTCGCGTTCAGCCCCGACGGAGCCCGGCTGGCCTCGGCCGCCCACGACGGGACGGTTCGTCTCTGGGACCCAACCACCGGCGCGCTGCTGGCCACCCTCACCGAGCACAATGACAAGGTCCATAGCATCGTCTTCAGCCCAGACGGGACGCGCCTCGCCTCCGGGAGCGGCGACCAGATCGTGCGCATCTGGAACGCGACCACGGGGCAGGCATTGCTCCTCTGCCGAGACCACAAAGGCGACGTCAAGAGAGTGGCCTACAGCCCGGACGGGAGATGGCTCGCTTCGGCCAGCTTCGACCGCACGGTCAAGCTCTGGGACGCAGCCACCGGTCAGGTGATTCGTACCTTCAAAGGCCACACCGACCCGGTCTACGGTGTGGCCTTCAGCCCGGACGGGACCCGCCTCGTCTCCGCCAGCGACGACGGGACCGTCAAGGTCTGGGGCGTGACCGCCGACCCGGAGGCCCGCAGGCTGACCAGTCCCGGCAAGGTTAATAGCGTGGCGTTCAGTCCCGACGGCAAGCAGCTCGCCTCGGGCGGCGAGGATGGCGTGCGACTCTGGGACGCGCAGACCGGCCAGATCCGCTGCACCTGGGAGGCCAGCGGAAGGTTCTTCGGGGTGGCGTTCAGTCCGGACGGCAAGCGCCTCGCCGCTGGCGGTGAACAAATCCTGAAGGTGTGGGACGTGACGACCCACCAAGAAATTCACACCCTCACTGGTCACACCAACCACATCATCGGCGTGGCGTTTAGCCCCGACGGGACCCGCCTGGCCTCGGGCAGCCGGGACAAGACCGTGAAGATCTGGAACCTCACGACCGGTAAGGAAGTGCTCACCCTGACAGGCCACACCGGCAATGTCGAGAGCGTGGCGTTCAGCCCGGATGGGATCCGCCTCGCCTCCAGCGGCTATCTGGACAAGACGGGCGTGAGGATCTGGGACGCAACCACCGGCGCGCTGCTGCACACCCTGCAAGGGCCCACCAACTTGTTCGGCGGCGTGGGGTTCAGCCCCGACTGGACCCGCCTCGCCGCAGCCGGCTCGGGCCGAGGCACGAGGGTGACGGTTTGGGACACGACGACCGGCCAACTCGTCCACGAACTCCAGGGGCACACGGACATGGTCCGGCAGGTGGCGTTCAGCCCGGACGGGACTCGCATCGCCTCCACCGGCACCGATCGGACGGTGAAGGTCTGGGACGCGCGGACCGGCCAGGAACTGCTCAGCCTGGAGGGCCACAGCGCCTATGCCAGGAGCGTGGCGTTCAGCCCGGATGGAACCCGCCTCGCCTCCGCCGGTTCGGATGGGACGATCAAGGTCTGGGACGCTCGGCCCTGGACGCCCGCGGAAGGGCGGGTGGAACCCGAGGCGCTCGACCTGCTGGCCTCCCTCGTGGCCAAGCCGCTGTGCCTGGCCGATGTCCGCGAGTACCTACGCAGCTCCCCGACGATCTCTTCTCAGGTCCGGCAACAGGCCTTGACCCTGGTCGAGCAGTATCACGAGGAGACCGACCCAGAGCGGTATCACCAGGCCGCTTGGGCGGTCGTCCGCCAGCCGTACTTGAATACCTTCCAGTACCGCTTTGCCCTGCGCCAGGCCGAGACCGCTTGCCGGCTGGTTCCACAGGAGGGCAAGTACCGCATGACCCTCGGCATGGCCCAGTACCGCGCCGGCCAGTACCGACAAGCTCTGAACACGCTGGTGGAGGTCGACCAGCTCCAGGAAGGTATCCCCGCGAACCTGGCCTTCCTGGCAATGGTGCAACACCGGCTCGGCCAGAAGGAGCAGGCCCAGGCGACGCTTGCCCGCTTGCGCGCCCTCCAGGCCCAGGCGGGGTGGCTACAGGAAGATGAGGTCCAGCACTTCTTCCAAGAAGCCGAAATCCTGCTCCGTGGATCAGCACACCAACCGGAGCCCTGAGGCCGCCAGGTGCTCACTCATTACTCGCGATGAGTGGAGACTTTCGCCTCCTTGCCGGGATTGCCCAGGCCCGTTCATGGGCCTTGCCGCGCCGCGGTGGAGGCCCGCCGTTGACGGCGGGTTGTCGGGGAGGTTGACGTCCTCCGAACCCCATTCACTTCTCGCGGGTCGGCTTTAGCCTGGAGGCTCAAGCCAATCCGCGAGAAGCCTCGTGAACGAGGCTGACCATCCAGGCAGGCTTCCTCTCCACCCAGCATAAATGCCGGGCCTCCACCGCTACGCGGGAAGCCCCATGAATGGGGCTGAAGGCCACCAGATCCCGGCAAAGATGCTAACGTCTCGATGACGGTGAGGAACTCGTGAGCCTCATTTAGCATATCTACTAAATTTAGACTGATGGCTATATTTAGTCTTGCTGCTAATTACGTCTCAATCTCACACCACCGGGGCGTCACGCGGAAAGGTCGGCATCCGAACAGTCGATTTCGCCGTTTCACAGGCGGGCTGCCAGCTGTCTCAAGGTCGGCGCGCGACGTCTTCCTTCAGCAGCAGCGCGACATCCTCCGCCACCCAGGCCGGCTTGAGGAAACTCAGATTGTAGATCTCGCGGATGCGCCCGGCGCCATCGACGAGAAAGATGCGTGATGGGTGATCCAGTTGGCCATTGGCCGCCGGCCGCGCCCACATACCCCAGGCGGCAAGCGTCTGCGCGATTTCCTCCGCGGAACCGGTCAAAAAGCTCCAGCTCGTCGCGTCGGCATCGTAGAGCCGCATGTAGTTGCGCAGCACCTCGGGCGTATCCCGAGCGGGATCGAGGCTGATGGAGAGCAGCCGTACGCGGCCGTCCTTGGCCAGTCCTCGTGCCTTGAGTGTGTCCAGAACCTGAGCCATGCGATGCGTGGTCGCCGGGCAGCTACCGTTGCAGGTCGTGAAGATGAAGCTCACCAGCAGCACCTTCCCCTGGAGGTCGCGCCGGCGCAGCGGCGTCCCGGCTTGCGTAATCAGGGAGCAATCCGGCGCCGGCCGGATCACGGCCAGGCGCGAAACCGAACTCGTCGGTTGCGCCAGCAGGGGGCCGGCGAACAGAATCGCGGCGACGGGTCCAAACCCCAACATCTTCAGCCTCCGGCCGTGCTGCACTCTTGACCTTGCTCACGAGCTCATCGAGATGCTGGCAAGCGACCGCGGTCTTCTGCTGAAGCAGCTCCATGATGCTTCCATTCCCAGCAGCTTGCAGCGAATCTCGGTGGCGTTCCGAGCCACGTCCTTGGTACTTTGTCCGCTTCTCACACCTTGACCCCGGCCTCCGCCGGAGTCATCCCGATGAGTCCCAGCGCTTTCTGCAAAAAATCGGCCGTGAGGCGCCGCGTCAGCTCATCCACGTCGCGACAGGTGCGCTGCCAGACCTCCGTCGGGGCGCCGTGGGGACACGGAGAGGAACAAACTTCCACATAGGTCTTGGCCTTCGGTTCCGTACCGCTGGGCCGGAGCGCAATCCGGCCCAGCTCGCCCAATCGGAAAAGGAGCATATTCCGGGCCGCCAAATCGGTTGCCCCCTTAATCGGTCCCATCCGGCCGCGCTCGTCGCGCAGATCTTCGAACGCCGTCACGGCCAGGCCGCCGATTTCGCGCGGCGGCGCAGCGCGCAGCGCGTCCAGCATGCGCGTCATGTTTTTCTTGCCGAGGATGCCGGTCATGACCACCGGAACGCCTTCATTGCGGAAATAACCAAACTGCCGGGCCAGCGCTTCAAGGTACTCCAGGACCGAACGGCCCTGGCGTTTCTGCTCCAGGGCGAGCTCGGCCATGAGCAGGGCGGCGCCGCCGGCATCCTTGTCGCGGATCTGGGATGTCACCAGGATACCGTGACTTTCCTCGCAGCCGATGACGAAATCTTCCGGTGTGCCGCGCACATCCTCGTAGGAGCCGTTTTGCTCCAGCTGCCAAAGCACCTCGGCAATATACTTGTAGCCGACCAGCAGGTTCTCCACGACTTGGGCCTTGAAGTGCCGCGCGATGCGCGTGACCAGGCTGGTGGTCACTTCCGTCTTGATGACAATCGGCGACCGCGGCAGCCGACCCTGTTGGACCAGCTTGCTGAGCTTGAAATGAGCCAGCAGCGCCGCCAGCTCATTGCCGGTGACGAAACGCCAGCCCGTATCACGCCCTCGCTCTGGGATCATCGCCCCGAGCCGATCCGCATCCGGGTCGGTAGAGAGGATCAGATCCGCCCCGTGTTCCTGAGCGGTGCGCACGGCGCGGTCCATCGACACGGCCACCTCGGGGTTGGGCGTCTGCGTGACATTAGGGAACTGTCCATCGGGCGTCATCTGTTCTTCGACCGGCGTGACGCGGAAGCCCTGGTTGAGGAGCGCCTCCATGGCGGTCATGCCGCCAACGCCGTGCAGAGGGGTGAAGACGATGCGGATCTCGTCAAATTTCGGCGGCGGCACCAGGCTCTGACGACGAATCAGATCGAGATAAGCCTGGTGGGTCGTGTCGTCCAGGAAGTGGACGCGGCCGCTGCGCACGGCCTCGGTCCAGGGCAAGCATTTGATGGCGGTCACCTGATCGACCAGGTCGGCCATGATCTGATCGTCCGGCGGCACCGGCTGGCCGCCGCGCTCATCGTAGAACTTGCCGCCGTTGTCATCGGGTGGATTGTGCGAGGCGGAGATGTTCAGGCCGCCGTGCGCGAGCAGAGAACGGATGATGTACGACAACTCCGGCGTGGCCAGGTAGCGGGTGCTGTCGGGGGGCAAGATAGACGCGTCGATGCCGTTCGCGGTGTAGACCCCGACGGCGTGCTGGGCCAGGTCCTTCGACGAGAGGTGCAGGACAGGATTGGGCAGGTCGGGGTTGTAGTTGCGGCGCTTGTCTTCGAAACGGCGGACATCGTAGGCGAGGACGACACGGATCGGGGCGACGCCGGGAAAACGCTCCTTGAGGTATTCGCAATGGCCCTGGACGGAAGCGCCCAGGGTCCAGGAATTCATGCGGTTGGGACCGATGCCGACGGGCCCGCGCCGGCCGCCGGTGCCGAACGGCAGGATCTGGTAGAAGCGGTCGAGCAGGCCGGGCCACTGTTCAGTCTGGATGAGCCACTGGAGTTGCGGCCGGTACGAAGCGAACTCCGGCGCGGACAGCCACTGGCGCAGGTATTTCAACGCCTGGTCCTGGAGCGCGTCGTCGACGCCGACGGTGCGGAAACCGTTCTTGGCCTGTTCGAACAGGTCCATAATGCGACCTCGCCACGGGATTGTCGATGTTGCGTCACCCGCCATCCGTTGGGGGGACTTGGTACACGCAACCCCGATTGCCCCTCTGCGATGCGCGCGGTACAGTACCAAGTCCCCCCAACGGATGGCGGG
>JBGQLF010000781.1:0-5734 GCA_041499985.1 Gemmataceae bacterium | reverse complement strand
ATTGGTTGAATTCGCCATCTCGTCCTCCTACCCGCGCGTCATGCGGCGGGCGCTCGATCGTGTCTGCCGGCGCTTGTTGCGATCTGCGGCGAACTCTGCCGGCGTGTGCGTGGCGCCGCTCTTCATATTTTTTGTCTCGACGATGTTGTTGCCCTGGAAGGCCAGCCGCTCGTAGCCGCCGCCCTTCATTGGGCGCATCCGGTAGCGCGCACCGCCCGGAATCGGCATCTAGACCACACCACCTGCCGAGCCCAGCATTTGACGAAGCATCATCATAGCCATGGGGCCACCAGCCGGCATCTGTGAGCCCGCTGCGGGCCCTACGCCGGGCGGTAGCATCGGCGGCATCCCTGGGCCCGTCGGCTGACCGGGCGCCATCGGCATCCCGACCATCGGCGGCCGCATCGCCGGCGCGCCCATCGGCATCGGTGGCATCGGGGGCGGCGGTCCCATCGCTCCCGGCATCGGCGGGGGCATCCCTGGCGGCATCGCGCCGGGACCCATCGGCGCGCCCATCCCCGGCATCGGACCGGGGCCCATGGGGCCTCCGACGGGGCCACCGGGTCCACCCTGCTGCATCGCCGTCTGGAGCTTGGCGAGCAGCATCACTTTGTCGAGGTCGCCCATCTGCCCGCCCATCATCGTCGCCGAGGAGGGCTCGGCACCACCGCCTTGACCGTTGCGCTTGCGGGACAGCCCCAGCGTCTGGCTGATCTCGCGGAGGCCGGCGCCGGCGAGGATCCCTTGCGCAAAAGCCGCGTTGCCGGCGTCTTCACCGCCGCCTGGAGACGGCATTCCGCCCATCCCAGGCATACCCGGCATCCCAGGCATCGGCATCCCCGGCATCATCGCTTCATCACAGTCACATGCTTATTCTGGGCAACCTGGCCCTTTAGCGCAAGGAGTTTACCCTCCTCATAGGTAATTGGCGGGAGGTTCCAGTAGCGGATCAGCCGCATCAACGCCTCCTGGGGCACGCCGATCTTCAGCAGGGTGTACCAGGTGGAGTTCATGGGTGGGAGCAAGGGTCACGTTCGGTGGAGAAATCGCAGCAGATGCACTTCCAGCCAACGTCAAGCACCTTGACCATCTCCTTCTGACACTTCTGACACTTCGGGTGACCAGTCTCCATTCAGTCCCCGCTACGCGGCCTCCGCAATGAGACCACCACCGCATCCCTACGACGCGCTTCCGACACGGCATCTGGCACGCTGTGTAACACCGACCCGTCGTGTCCGACTAAGCCCGGCGATTCATGAGAATCAGTAGGCTTGAAGTGGGCATCGTCGAAAGACGGGAATAGTCCCTCCATGACGCAGAAATTGGCCACATCCATGAGGAACTCGGTATTGTGCGTGTCCTGGTACTTCTGCAGTCTGAGGCGGATCGTTGCCAGCATATCGCGTTGCTTCGGTACATCAGGAGTGACTCGTCCATATTTATGTGCGGAGACGATCATACGATCAGCCATCCCACTAACGAACCGAGGCAGAAAGGCGGCAAATTCCTCTCCAACGAAGCGGCACATCATCTGGCGTTGGTCATCTGTTAGCACCATATCCTCCTCTGGCTAGACTCCCTTGGAAATTCCTTGGTGGCTCGTGAATGAACATCGGACTGCCTCCAGCATGCTCGCCCTTCTAGAACTCACAGGCGAACGTCGACAGCAGATCCGCGATCCAGTCCATGTCCAGCTGGCTCAGCGGCCGGGTATAATCAGGATCAAAGTTCACCTTTACCATCAGTCGTGGCGCCATCAGATCTCCACTGAGATCCTAGGATCCCAGACGCGCTCGCGGTTGTTTTGGGCGTGGTCGCCGGTGTCTTTGACGTAAGCTTCGATGCGGATGACCGGCGCCCCCAACGAGGCCGGCTTCATCATTCCCTGCTCCACGTACCCGCCCATCGGCACCTGCCCCTGTTTGCTCCTCGGTACGTACCCCTTGGAGAACCCGCCGGAATTGACCAGCAAAACACGCTTGTGGATCAGATCTGGCGCTCCCTTGCCGTGCCACCGCGGCTTCACCCGGCTGATCGGCACCGCCGGCGACTTCGTGGTGTGGCCCATGATGTAGATGTCGGCGTCAAAGCCCAGCGCCATGTCCTCGAGCTTGTTCAATGGAGTACCAGATCGCATCCCGCCTCCACAGCCGTGGTGGGCCCAGATCGTGACGTTGCACTTGGCGTTGTGGATGAGGAACTGCAGGCGGATGAAGGCGCTCGTGCCCAGGAATCGCGTGTCCAGCAACTGGCAGAGCCGCTGATCGGTCGATTCTCCCGTCTTCAGCATCGCGTAGTGGTGGCCGTGCAGCATCCCGAGCCACCGTCCCTTCGTCGGCTTCAGGAACTCCTGATAGAGCTCCAGAGCTAGGTCCAGCGCCTTGTCGTCGATCACGTCCTCAGCGGTGTCATAGAGCGCGGCTGAGCGCAGCCGTTGGCGATTCGACGGCGATAGAAAATCCGTGTAATCGCCCATCCCAAGGTAGTACGCTCCCAGCTCCATCGTGCGGTCCAGATACTCACGCAGCGTATCCTTGGCGGTCGGGCCCCGCTTACCGGCCCACTGGATGTCGCCGAGCGGCGCGATCACGATAGGCTCCTTGTTCGACTGCTTGCGAGGCACCTCGAAGGTGACTAACTCCACCGAGGTCTCCGGTGACGCTCATGACGATTCCGGCAGTGGCAGATATGCGGCGCGCGTCCAAACACTTCGATACACGCCGGGCACGTCTCTGGATCGCTTGACTCGTCCATCGGGAGTTACCCCCCTAGCAGCAAAAATGGCACTCCTTATTCCGGCACTTCTTGCACTTTCTCAGCGGATCACTGTGGCCGTAGCCACAGCCACAGACCGAACACTTCACGGGGCTTGGGGTGACTCCGCAGCGCGCTGCACGCGCACGGTGCCCGGCAACGTCTCGTCGGGCAACGTATCCAGCCTGGGTACTTTCACGGTGTTTTGACCTGGCACCAGCGCGATCTCGTACTCCGCACCCACCGGAGCGTCTTCCGAGCCGAACACGCAAGGCGCTTCCCATACCAAACCCGTCACTTGCGCGGGCGCCTGCAGATACCAGCGGCTGTCCCGTGAGTGGATGAGCACCTGCACCGGCCCGGACACCGCGATTGGCCCACTGACACGCTGCCGCCACTTCACTTCAGTCAACACTGATGTCGTCCTCATTGCGGCTGCGGAAATACGCGCGGATGCGATCCCTTAGCCGCGGGTTGCGGTCGGACAGTTGCCACAGGCCCTGGGCGTCCCGGTAGAGATCGACGTCGGGATTGAACTGCTCTTCGATAAGGATGCGCCAGCGGCTGACGTAGCCCCGCGATGACTTCTTACCGTGCCAGAAGTGCATGAGCATGCCCGGCACGTAGCCCACGTTCCGCTTGATCGCCGCGTCCGCCCGGTTCCCCCAGATGTGTAGCAGTTCCTTGTACCGGGGATGCAGATCGGGATGGATCGTGAGGTCCATCTGGCCCACCAGGGCGTAGGCCATGTGGGCGTCGGCCGATCCCAAGACCGAGAAGTCGATCAGCCCGCCACAGGCGTCCCAGGCTTCCCTGCGCCATGCCATGGCGTAGCCCGGGTGCTGGTATGTCACCCGCTTCTTCTTCATCGGAGCGTAGTAGTACCCGAGCGGGGGCACGATCGGCTGACCCTTCACAAAGCCGGACATCAGACTGTAGTGCTTGTGGATCGGCTCATAGTCCGGGCTCAGGTCGTAGCCCACCGACCACGGCTGCACGATCTGGTAGTGCTGCAGGGCGTGGCGGATCTCATCCGCCCAGTCCGCTCGAGCGAAGGCGATGTCGGCATCCAGGACGGCGATGTACTTGGCCTCCGGGTTCTGCTCGACGATCCTCGCCACCAGCAGGTTGATCGCGTTTTCCTTGTGCCAGAGCTCGAAGTTGCTGCGCAGGCGGAGATGCCGTGGGTTGCCAGCTTCCGTCACCGCGAACTCGCGCCTGCCGAACGCCTCCTCGGCGACATAGAGGATGCCGCCAGCGTTGGCCACCATCAACTTGAAGTCCTGATATAGGCGCAAGCGCGACCGGAACCGGATCGGGTTGAAGATCACGGTCGCCACGAACAGCGGATCGGCCAGTGTGTCCGGCCGCCGGAAGTACGTCGCCATGTCGTGCGGCAGGCGCATCGTATGGGCGCGGACGGCGGTGCCGTCGGAACTGCGGCTCTCGGGAACGATTGATTCCACGGACTACCTTCCCATCATCTGCTGCAGCCGCTGCTGCTGCTCCGGTGACCGCTGCTTGGCTTCGGCCATGGCGGCCGCCGCCCGTTCCTTGGCGTCGGGATACTCCGCGGTTTCCAGTACCCCCTGGCCGGTCTCCAGACCCGCCACGAAGAGCTTCATCGCCAACTCCGTCCGGTGGATCTTGCTGCCCGGCATCGAGGTGCCAGGCTGGACCTTGAACCGCACGTACTTGAAGACCTCGGTGCGATCCTCGGCAGTCAGCACGCTACCGTCGTCGTTGATGAAGAACTCCGTGCGCTTGAAGGCGTACTCCAGTGCTTCCCCGGTCGGTCCCACCAGGTGCATGACGCGCTCGCTCGGCCAGAACTGGAACATCCGGGCGGTCATTTTATTCCCCACTCGGATCATAAAATCTTCCAGCCGTGAGGCCCGCGAGCGAGTCATCAGATTGGCGCCTTCCTGCAGTCCCTCGATCGCCTGCCCACTCTGTAGGGAGCCAGGCGTCTCACCGAGTGTCACGTCCGTCACCCCGGTCAGGAGTTGGGCGAAGGTGAAGATCGCCCTGGAGAGCGCGATCTTGTCGGCTCCAAACGCTGGCGGCGGCTGGAGGGTCACCGTCCCGTTCCGGTTCGCCTTGCGGATGATGAGGGTGTCCTGCAGGTTCTGCAGCTTCTTGAGCGTCTCCGGCGTCACCGCGTCGTAGTCCATGATGAGCGACATGATGTTAGTCAGCAGGGTGTTGCCCACCGTGCCGTCCATGATCTGGTTGAAGGCGAGCTGCATCTCCTTCAGCCGGCGGGGTTCGCTCATCCCCCAGGGGTGATCCGGGTCCACGATCCAGTCGTACCAGTCGATCGGCCACACGCCGTCCCAGTACGAGTACGGACCGTCGAGCAGGACGTAATCCTTACACTTGATGATCCGTCGGCCGTTTGGGAACAGGGCTCGGCCCGCGGCATCGCGCTGCCGGTCGACGATGAAGCACTCCCTGAGCACCGCTCGGCCCAGCGCGTCCTGGCTGCCGTTCCGGCCCTTCAGGATGTCGGTCAGTGGCGAGAGCAGTGACCGCCGCTTGCTGTCCTCGGGGTCCTCCGAGATATTGGCGTCGGCCTTGACCAGCGCCCCTCGGCCCGGAAAGAGCCGTCGGACCTCGCTGAGCGGCTTCACGCGGTCAATGAACAGGTATTCGGCCTTCTTCATCAATCCGGCTTCGCGGACCATCGGGTCGCAGACCACCTGGGAGAGCCGGAGCATCTCGAGCGCCACGTCGTTGTGTTCGGGATCGTTGCCCGTGTACAGCCCGGCGCTCCGGTTGATCGCGGCCGTGTGGCACATCTTGTAGAGCTGCCGCTGCATTTCGCAGTCATCCCAGATCGCCCGCATGACGGTCTGGGTGGTCTTGGCGAGGTTCTTCAGCCCAGCCTTCTTGTGCTCCACCCGCATCACAGGACGGTTGTCGGTCAGTTGCGCCGACATCCGGTCGATGAACGCCTCGATGAAGTTGGCTTTGAAGT
>JBGQLF010000780.1:0-5737 GCA_041499985.1 Gemmataceae bacterium | reverse complement strand
GGACGAGCCCGGCCGGGGCCAGCGGGCCCTGTTGTCGCTGTTGCGCGGCAGCCGTATGAAGGCCTTGCTGCGCCGGCTCCTGGACGAGAACGAGTTTCTGTTTACCTACGGACCGCGCACCCTGTCACGGGTCTACCGCGATCAGCCGTTTGTGTTCGACTGCTGCGGCCATCCCTTGACCGTGACCTACCGCCCCGCCGAATCCGACTCCGACATGTTCGGCGGCAACTCGAACTGGCGCGGCCCCATTTGGTTCCCGGTCAGCTACCTGCTCATCGAATCGCTTCAGAAATTCCACCATTACTACGGCGACGATTTCAAGGTGGAGTGTCCAACCCACTCGGGACACTTCATGACCATTAACGAGGTGGCCGAAGAGCTGAGGCGTCGCCTGACGCGCCTCTTCCTGCGCGCGGAAGATGGCCAGCGGGTGGTCTTCGGCCAGTCCCCTAAATTGCAGACCGATCCGCACTTTCGCGATTATCTGTTCTTCAATGAGTATTTTCACGGCGACACCGGCCACGGTCTCGGCACGAGCCACCAGGGCTGGACCTGCCTGGTGGCCAAGCTGCTCCAGCCGCGCCGGCCGCCGAAGCGAGTCGAGCATATTCCCTGCCCTCTCAACGCCCAGTCCGCGGGCGATTCGAGCCAACTGGTCGAAAAGCTGCCGGTGTGAGTCTGCCGACTTGAGGGGGCCCCTTGCACGCCCTTCGAGGAAGCAGGCGAGAGCGCAGGTTTTTCAACATACGCTCAAGCGCACACTGGCGTTCCCTGGGTCCTCCCTACGCGCCGTCGAGAACCTCGCGCACCTTCGCGGCCAAGGACGCTGGGCTGAAGGGCTTCCGGAGAAAGGCTACCTCGGCCTCCAGGATACCGTGCCGCACCACGGCGTCGTCGGTGTAGCCGGACAGGAGGAGCACCTTCACCCTTGGATGCAATCCCGCCAGACGCTCGGCCACCTCGCGTCCCCCCATGCGGGGCATGACGACGTCGGTCACCAGCAGGTCGATCCTCCCCCGGTACTGCCCAGCGACCCGTAGGGCCTCGGTGCCGTCACGGGCCTCCAGCACGGTGTACCCGCAACCTTGGAGGACGTGACGGCTAACCTTCCAGCGGGAAGGTTATCTTTTCTGATTCCCCGCGACCTTGCCGGCGGGCCGACTTCAGTCGGCTGCACTCACCTGCCGAGTTTGTCGGTCCACCGCATTGCGTCTGCCGCTTCGTCGTGCGAGCGGGTGCGCCATGTCCGCCGGCCGGATAAGTTTTCTTCCACTTCAGTCCGTTCTCCACGCCTGCCTCGAATGCTTCGGTCGCCTTGCCAGGCACAGGCGTTCCGGGATTTCTCCACCCTCGCGGCACGATTCTTGCCCTATATCGCAGAGATGACCCGAAGCAAAGGCCCCGGGAGCAGCTCGACCGTGCCGGCCTCGCGGGAGCCCCCCCACCCTATCCTCCCCCCATTCGCTGGGGAGGAGGGTAGGGTGGGGGAAAATCGGGCTTGGACGTACAGACTCGGACGCCCAGGCGCCCATTGGAGGAGAAACCCATGCAAACGGAGAACCAAGGAAGAATCTGGCGCTGGCTGCCGTGGCTGGTTGTTCCGACCAGCCTGATGGTCTTGGTAATCCCTTCCCTGACTCGGCTCCCGTCCCGGGCGGACGAGGACAAGCCCAAGGACGCCACCGCGTCGAGCTACGATCAGATCGCTCCCGTGCTCCTGGGGAAAGAGAGCTTCCAGGCGGTGCTGGCCAGGGACAAGGCCGACAAGAACTCGGTCATGGCCCGCCAGCGGAAGCTCTTGGAGGAGCGCTACGACCTGGCCTCGCGGCCCGACAACAAAGTCACCATGTCCCGCGGCAAGCCGATCCCGGTCGGTCCGACGGTAAAGCTGCCGAAGGGGGTAACCTGGGAGACACTGGCGGGGATGTCCAGCGAGGCGATCCGTGCAAAAGCGCTGTTCCCCGAGGGGTTTCTGCCGCTCCCCCACCCCAAGCACGAGGTCGGCGGCATGGTCTTTCCGCAGATGGAGATCAAGCTGCTGGCCCGCCTGGAGCGCTTCGACGTCGATTTCGACTTACCCGAACACTTCCTGCCTGAGTTCCCACCGGCGATGTACCTGACGACACGCCCCGACCTGGGTGATGTCTCGCAAGGAAAGATGGTCACCGTGGACAACTTCCAGGAAATCTTCCGCGGCATCCTCAATGCCAAGGATCTGGAGGGCATGCGCCTGCTGGTGACGCAGTTTCCGCAGCAGCAATTCAACGCCACGGCCGACCGCAAGACGGAGAAGCCCACCGGCACGCAGGGCGTGGCCTGCTTTGACTGTCACGTCAACGGCCACACCTCGGGGGCAACGCACCTCGTGGGTGATATCCGGCCCCAGTCCCACCGCCGCCGCATCGACACGACCAGTCTGCGCGGCGTCAACATCCAGCGGCTCTTCGGCTCACAGCGGGCGCTGAAGACCGTCGAGGACTTCACGGAGTTCGAGCAGCGAGCGGCCTACTTCGACGGCGACCATGTCTCGGCAGCGGCCAAGGGAATCAACCCGCTGGAGCGCGGCAGCCAAGTCCACTTCATGGCGGAGGTCCAGGAGTTACTCGACTTCCCGCCGGCTCCCAGCCTGGGCCTCGACGGCAAGCTCGACCCCAAGAAGTTCGGTCCGAACACACCGGAGAGGCAAGGCCAGGAGCTGTTCTTCGGCAAGGCTCAGTGCGCCACCTGCCACCCGGCCCCGTTCTACACCGATAACCTGATGCACGACCTGAAAGTCGAGCGCTTCTACAACACGCAGACGCACAACGGCTTGGTGGCGACCAAGCAGGGGCTGATCAAGACCTTTACGCTGCGCGGCATCAAGGAGTCGCCCCCTTACTTCCACGACGGACGACTTCTGACCCTGGAGGACACGGTCGAATTCTTTAACCTCGTCCTCGAACTCCAGCTCGAGTCACAAGAGAAAAAGGCGCTCGTGGCCTTCATGCGGCAACTGTGATGACGGCCCCGGACGACCCGGTAAGACGCCGGGTCGCTGACTCCTCACCCAGGAGAATGCGAAGAACCAATAACCTTTTCAGGAACCTTTCCGATGACGGGTTTTGCCCTTGCTTGACCCTTGACTGGAATAGGAGATTCTCATGGCAGACCAGGACCAGGGCGCGGGCGCCATCCCGCAGCGGCCGCTCGGTCGCACCGGCGCCCAGGTGTCGGCGCTGGGGCTCGGCGGCCATCACCTTGGCGATCTCAAAACTGTGGAGGAGGCGATCCGGCTCGTCCATGAGGCCGTCGAGGCCGGCATCACCTTTTTCGACAACTGCTGGGAGTACTGGAACGGCCGAGCCGAGGACTGGCTCGGCCGGGGCCTCAAGGGTCGGCGCGACCAGGTCTTCCTCATGACCAAGGTCTGCACCCACGGCCGCGGCGCGGGCCTGGCACTGAAAATGCTCGACGAATCGCTGCGCCGGCTCCAGACCGACCACCTCGACCTGTGGCAGGTCCACGGCGTCTGCTTCGACAACGACCCCGAACTCGCCTACGCCAAGGGGGGCGTCCTCGAGGCATTGGACCAGGCCAAGAAGCAGGGCAAGACACGCTTCGTCGGCTTCACCGGGCACAAGGACCCCGCCATCCACCTGGACATGATCCGTCGCGGCTACCCGTTCGATACCGTGCAGATGCCGCTCAACTGCCTGGACGCGACCTTCCGCAGCTTCGAGAAGCAGGTCCTGCCCGAGGTCAACCAGCGTGGCATCGCCGCGCTGGGCATGAAGCCCATGGGGGGCACGGCCAGCGCCGTCAAGAGCGGCCTGGTCAAGGCGGCGGAGATGCTGCGCTACGCCATGAGTCTGCCGGTGGCGACCACCATCGCCGGCATGGACTCCGTCGACGTGCTCCACCAGAACCTGCGTGTCGCGCGCGGCTTCACGCCGATGACTGCCTCCCAGATGCAGGCCCTGCGCGACCGTTGCGCCCAGGCGGCCGGGGATGGCCGGCACGAGGTTTACAAGCTGTCTCTCCGTTTCGACAATCCGCAGGCCCGCTGGCCGCACGGCTTCCCGCTTGACGCCACGCAGAAAGAGGTCCAGGAGATGTTGTTCAAGGAAGCCGGTGGCCCGTAGCGGCTAGGGCGGGAGAATCCAATCGCGCCATATGAACAGGAGAAACCGTCATGAACAATCACCGCGACCATGCGGCCCCTCACGGTCCCGACCGCCGTGAGTTTTTCCAGACCGCCGGCCTGGTCGGCGCGGGCCTGGCCTTGTCCGAGTCCTTGCTCCGTGCCGAGGCGCCGGCCCAACTAAGACTCAGCAACACCGGACGCGACCGGATCCCACACAAGCCGTTTGGGCGGACCGCGGAGACGGTGTCCGTCATCGGGCTGGGCGGCTATAGCCTGGGCAGCGCCTCGTCCCTCCAGGAAGCCATCGCCCTCGTCCACGAGGCAGTCGATGCCGGCGTCAACTTCTTCGACAACGCCTGGGAGTACCACGACGGCAAGAGCGAGGAGTGGATGGGCCAGGCCCTCAAGGGCCGGCGCGACCAGGTCTTCTTGATGACCAAAGTCTGCACCCACGGCCGCGACAAACAGGTCGCCCTGCGGCAGCTCGACGAGTCGCTGAAGCGCTTGCAGACGGACCACCTCGACCTGTGGCAGGTCCACGAGTGCGTCTACGACAACGACCCGGAGCGGCACTTCGCCCTGGGCGGGGTGATCGAGGCGTTGGAGGAAGCGAAAAAGGCCGGCAAGGTGCGCTACGTCGGCTTCACGGGCCACAAGCATCCGGCCATCCACCTCAAGATGTTGTCGTACAACTACCCGTTCGACAGCGTGCAAATGCCGCTGAACGCCTTTGACGCCACGTACCGCAGTTTCCAGAAGCAGGTGCTGCCCGAGGTCATCCAGCGCGGCATGGCGGCGCTAGGCATGAAAAGTCTGGGGGGCAACGGACAGCCGATCGTCAAAGGCGTCGTGACGGTCGAAGAGGCCTTGCGCTACGCGATGAGCCACCCCGTGGCGACCACCATCAGTGGTATCGACTCGCTAGCGGTCCTCCGCCAGAACTTGGCCATCGCGCGTGACTTCAAGCCCATGACGCCCGAGGAAATGGAGACGCTGCGCCAACGCTGCGCTCCGGCGGCCGGGGACGGTCACCTGGAGCTGTACAAATCAACCATGAAATACGATGGCGACCTGGGCCGGGGGCAGCACGGCCTCCCGTCCCACAAGGACCTACCCCTGTAGCCTAACTCGGCTCCCCCTCACCCTTCCCTCTCCCCCAGCGCGATCGCTTCGCCCGAGCCCTGGGAAGGTTGGGCTTGGACCTACAGACCCTGCTCATGCTTGAACCAGGAGATCCCATGTCGAACTTCCATCGCCGAGACTTTCTGACGGGGGCCGCGGCGTTCGCGGCCGGCGTGACCGCAGCCCTGGCCGGGACCCGGCGAGCTGAAGGCGGGGACCCCAGCTTCATGAACAACGTCCCCGACCCCCTGCTTTCCGAGAAAGAACTGCCGACCTTCAAGTTCGCCCTGGAGAAGTCCAAAGGACGGGTGATCGGCAAGAGCACGGCGAAACAGGCCAGCGCCCTCGAACTGCCGATCTCCAAGGGGATCGCCGGGGTGTCCATGGGGCTCGAACCGGGCGGTATGCGCGAACTCCACTGGCACGCCACCGCGGCCGAGTGGGCGTTCGTGGACCAGGGGCGCGTCCGGACGACGGTCCTCGGCCCGTTGG
>JBGQLF010000779.1:0-5738 GCA_041499985.1 Gemmataceae bacterium | reverse complement strand
CACGGCCAGGTTGCGAAGGATACGCCGGCCGCCGATGTGCGCCTCGCTCTCCACGGCGGGCAGAAAGCCGTCCCGGGACGCCCGCCGCGCCTCGTCCGCTGGGGCGAGCCTGAGCGCGAGCGCTTGAATGCGATGATCGCCCAGGACTCACTCTTCTACTGGAAAGGGCCTCAGACAGCACTCCTGATGGAGCGCTTTCGCCAGACGTGCCCGCTCAAGTACGTCATGCCCTGTTCCTCGGGCACGGCGGCACTCCACATCGCCGTGGCGGCCACCGGGATTGCACCCGGTGACGAGGTCATCACCAGCTCTATTACGGATATCGGTACGGTGATCGGCGTCCTCTACCAGCAGGCGGTGCCCGTCTTCGCGGACCTGGGACGAAACACCTACAACCTGGACCCCGCCGACGTGGAGCGGCGCATCACGTCCAAGACTAAAGCGATCATCGCCGTGCATTTGACGGGCAACCCCTGCGCCATGGACGCCCTCAAGGCCCTGGCCGACAAGCACGGCCTGGTCGTCATCGAGGACTGCGCCCAGGCCTGGGGAGCGCAGTATCGCGGCCAGCCGATCGGCACCAGTGGGCACATCGCCTGCTTCTCCCTCCAGAGTTCCAAGCAGATCACCTGTGGCGACGGCGGCGTCGTGGCCTCCAGTGACGAGCGTTTCGGCCCACTCCTCCAGCGCTATGGCGACAAAGGCTTTGACCGCCTCGGCAAGAGCGGGCTGTTCGACGCCTTTGCCACCAACTATCGCATGAGCGAACCCCAGGCAGCGGTCGCCGCGGCCCAGCTTGGCCGTCTCGAGGCGATCGCGGCCAAGCGGTCGCGCCTCGGCAACCTGCTCACGGAGAAGATCGCCGGTTTGCCCGGCATCGAGCCGCACCTGGTCCGCGCCGACGACCGCTGCACCTACTGGTTCTACATGCTGCGTCACCAGTCTGGGGCACTGCGCTGTGACCGGGCCGAACTGGTCAAGGCCCTCGTCGCCGAGGGCGTCCCGGCTTCGGCGGGCTACATCCCCGTGCCCCTGTACGGCAATCCCGTCTTCCAGAAGCACGGATTTTTCGCCGGGCGCTGGCCCCTCAAGGAAATGGGACTCACGTCGATGGACTACACCAAGGTCTCTTGCCCGGAGACCGAGGCCATCCTCAAGACGGGCGTCCGCGTGACCCTTCACGAGGGGATGAGCGAGGAGTATGTCCTGAGTGTGGCCGCGGCCGTCCGCAAAGTCGCGCGTCACTACGCTGTTTGAGGCGACTTGCCGGCACAAGGACTTTCTCGTAGGTCAGGTTTTCCACCCGGACAGCGCGGACACGTGAAGGTGTTGCGTCAGGCTGGAATGCCTGACCTACGCTGCGCGACTGTCCGCGCACCACCTGGCCGTCCGAGAAAATTCCGTTCGCGGGGATCGTCTCGCGCTGCAAGTCTCGGGGTTAAGGGTTTTTGCTTCGCTTCTTCGGGCTCGAGTGCAAGCAAGGCCCCGGAGCGGTAGCCAGGCCGGGATGGCTTGCGTTCCGCAACCCCTCCGGGGGCCCCGCAACGCATTGGGGTGGCAACGGAACGCAACGCAATCCAGGAGGCTTTGCTCCCACCACGTCGGATCTTCCCATCCGCAGGCATTTTTTCCAGAGTGGCAAACCCGGCGGGTCCACGCTCCAGCCAGGCTTGCCAGGCCAGGCCGTGGGGAGAAAGACGGGGAAAAGGTATGGAACTTGGGGAGGGTGCGTGGGTCCGGACGCGACCACGTTCTCGGCCTTGATTAGATCCAAACTCGTCTACGTGGAACAACACGTCGTTTGTCCTCACACTACGTATCCGAAATGCGCTGTTCCGACCATCAGGCAGTGGTTGAGCGCTGCATGATAACCACTTCCCGGTGCTCGTGCTGGGCGCGCCGGAACGCGGACCATCCCAGCCGGGCGTAGTAAGCCTCCTGGCCGGCCGTGAACAGGTACACCTCCCGCACGTCCAGCCGGCGCGCTTCCTCGACGGCGCGCGCTACGAGAAGTCGCCCGATTCCCTTCCCGCGACTCTCGGGGACGACATAGACGCTGGCGACCCAAGGCGACAGCTGCTCCCACCCGTCCAGATCCGCCAGGAGTAGGCTAGCCGACCCGATCACACGATCCTGTTCGACGGCGAGGAAAGTCGTTGGGAGCTGCCGGCGGCCCGTATGACTCTGCAACTCGGCAAGCGCCTGTTCGAGCGTCCAATGGGGCAACAGTTCCTTCCACTCCTGGTGATGCCAGGTGGCAAGGAGAGGGGCTATCTCCAAGTGGTCGGCCAGGTAGTCGATCTGCACAACCATGAGGTTCCCCTGCCACCACAAGCGCCGGGTCGTGTCTGGTCGTGCCACACCGCCTTGCTCAAGCCAACGCGATCTTCCTGTGCTCAATCCGCTTCCGGTCCCCGACCCCAAGCCCGAGTGCCCCAGCCAGCGGGATGTGCTGTGGCTGGCGAATATCGAACCCTTCCTTTGGGTTCGGCGGGTTGCCGCTGCGACCGGTCTGGGCCACCGGCGGCAACCCGATTTGTTGCCGTTTGGCATCGACGATTTCCCAACCGATCTGATCGAGCGCCACCGGATCCGTGGCGAAGAACAGGGAGCGGTAGGCCCACGTGAAATCCTTGTTCGCGCTGGGGCCTCCCTGGTACACGGCTTTGAGCCCGTCCAGCACGTGCAGCACGACCTTCTGGCGAATCTGCGGCAGCGCCACCACGGCCGGGATAAACGTGTTGCAGGCGTTGGTCGCGGCGGTCGCGTGGCTGCGCGCCACGTTGTTCACCAGCCCGTGGGAGAGGTTCTTCAGCGCCAGCGTCACGCCGGCCGAGCCGTGATCCTTCAACACGGGGACATTGATGATCTTGTCCACCTGGCGCGACGCGATGAGCGATAGGTGCGAACGCCGCGTGCGGTCGTCCTTGGGGTCGTGCCGGCCCAGCGCCGCCAGCTCCATCGCCAGGTAGACTTCCGGGTCATAGCCCTGGATGTCGAGCTGGACGTTGTCGTAGTCTTCGACGCTGGCGTCCCAGCGTACCCCCTCGGGCAGCTGGTCCGGATAGCCGGCGCGTATGAATTGTCGCCGATAGCGATCGAATACGACGATATCCCGCGGCCGCACACCGGCCGATTTCAGTCCTGCGATGAGCGCGCGCACCGTCGCGAAATTCGAAATCGCGTGCGGTGCTCCCACTGGATTCACCTTGATCCCGACCACATCGCCCGGCGCGAAGAGCCGTCGCCAGGCTTCGACGGCATTCGGGCTGCCGACCAGTTCGCGCAGGCCGCGTTCCAGCATGGTCGCGGCGACCGGCTCGTGAACCTGATCATTCACGACAGAGCCTGCATGCGCCACTTCCACCACTCGGCCGGGGAATGGACCGGGGATGCCGTCTGCCGGTTTCGCTCCCTGCGGTCGGGCGCCCGAACGGTCCCCATCTTGGCTGGCGGCAGGCAGCTTCGCGCCGCTGAGAAGGCCGGCAGCCATACCGGCCAAGACGGTGCGGCGCGTGATCGGCCCACCTGCATTTCCCGATTCGTTGGCGTGGCACTTCTGGCGGTCCTGCGGTTCCATGGCGGCTCTCCTACTCGAAGGGAAACAAAAGCGATGCTTCACGATGCCCGGCGACCAAGTCTCCCCTGTACTGTCCGTGGATCGTACCGCAGGACCGCTCGCGGAGCAATCCTCTACCAACGCCTGGCCTTGTCGGGGTTGTCTGCGCAGTAACCAAAAGCGCCAGGCATCTTTCCGAATCGAGAAAGATGCCTGGCGCTCTGTTTTCCCCAAGCGGAAATGGTTCTTCCCTTACTTGACCGTCTTACCATCCAGGGACACTTCGACTTCCAGCTCCTTCTTGTCGGCCGTCACGAGAAGCACTTCATAGTGGTCCGGCGTCTCTTGCTTCCCCTTCACGAGGTTGACCTCCATGATCTCCTTGATGGTGGCGTTCGGATACTTGGCCAGCAAGGCCTTGGTGACGGGCGCGGGCAGATCCTTGACCGCGATCTCTTTCTCGACCTCGAGGACGGTGCCATCCTCCTTGATGTCCATCTCGTACTTGCGGCCCTGGTGTTTGAGCTCGATATCGTAGATGACTTGGCCGTCGGCGGTTTCCTTCGACACGCTGGTCAACTCGGCGCCGGGAAAGCGGGCCTTCACTGCCTCCATGACTTTCTGGGGAACCTTGTCCAGAGGGACCTTCTGGTCCTGTCCGTTGGCCTGTGCAACCAGCGCCAGCAGGACCAGTCCTACCACGGTGCTCCCAGCTAACCGGCCCATGATTCCGCGCATCACGTTCTCCTGAATTCGGGGCGTCCAGACTGCAACGGTCTGCCGGTCACGAAGGCATATCCTGCCGTTACAGCAGCGAAGCTCGATCCGGACCTCCCGGCCGAGGGCTCTCTATTCCCTCGCCCTTGTTGGCGTTGCCCCACTTGACCAGCTTCAGCTCGGCGTGGCGGGTTGTTCGCCCGATCCGAACGGTAGGAGTATACTTTGGCAAGATAAGCTGCACATGAACGGAGGATAAATTCTTTCTCACCCTGAGGGGAAAGTCAGGCTGCGATGCCGAACCCCTCGTCGCGCCTTCGACCGTATTGTTTTGAATATTGGATACCTGCAAAATCTGAATAAAGGAGACCTGGTCCCGAGATTTGCTTGACAATCGCCTGCGCCAGAGGTAACTGTGGACGGTGGTGGTCCACCTTCGCATCGGCGGGCAAAGGTGGCCTCGCCAGTTCCAGGGTAGGGGATCAGGGGTGCAGGAGAAGGGTCCACACGCATCGATCCTCGGAGCTGGATAAGCGATCTCTCTCCTTTGCCATGCCTTCTCCGCGTTGCCCACCTGGCCCGGTGCCGTTCGTCCGCTATGATCTTTTCCATGCTCGCCGAAGGAGGGTGTTCCTATGCATAGGTTCTCGTTGGGAGGGCGCGGGAGAAGGGCGTTTACCCTCATCGAACTCCTGGTGGTGATCGCGATCATCGCCGTGCTCATCGGGCTGTTGCTGCCCGCGGTCCAGAAGATCCGCGAGGCGGCCGGGCGCATGGAATGCACGAACAACGTGAAGCAAATCTCCCTGGCCGTCCACACCTACACCGACGCGAATAACGCGGTGCCCCCGTTGTGGTATCAAATCCCGGCCAACCCCGTGGCCCCGTTTGTGGGTAGCCAGAGGTCCTTTGTGAACATGTTTACCTTGCTGCTGCCGTATATGGAGCAGCAAGCCGTCTATAACCTGGGGACTCCTGGAGGAAACCCCGCGGCGGCCGGTTATGGGTACTGCGGCGTCTTCACGCAGATAACGCTGAACAGTAGCGGAACGCGGGTAGTCACTAACACCTTCATCAAGACCTATCTCTGCCCCTCCGATGGCACATCTCCGTCCAACGTGAATCCAACAAACGCGGATGGATGGTCCGCCGCCGGCAATTACGCGGGCAATGTCATGGTGTTCGATCCGAAACCCATAGCGGCAACCGCGCTGTCGACGAGTACCCAGGCAACCGGCTCAAGGTCGGGCATCGTGGCCGCGATGCCGGATGGCACCTCCAATACCGTCGTCATTGCCCACCGTCTGAAGAATTGTGATGCCAATGGGCCGGGGGGCATCGGCGGACATGCCCAGACTGACTGGTGGGCCTATCCGCGCGATAGTGAATCGGGCTTTTGGGGCGTTCCCGGATTCGGCTACCACACGTACGATACCGTCAACGGCGTGAGTACCACGACGAT
>JBGQLF010000778.1:0-5740 GCA_041499985.1 Gemmataceae bacterium | reverse complement strand
CGACTCGCCAACTCTTCCAGCAGGCTCGCCAGCCCCTGGTCCAGCTTCGGTAGCTTGTCGTTCTTGAGCCGGCCAAAGTTATCCTGGTGCGTGTCCCAGCCGCCGAAATCAATCGAGACGAAACGCACACCGGCTTCAATCAGCCGGCGGGCCAGTAAGCAGGTCTGACCAAATGGATTCTTGCCGTACTTGGTCCGCACCTCGGCCGGCTCCTTGCTGATTTCGAATGCTTCACGGGCCTTGGGCGCGCTGAGGATCTCGTAGGCTTGTTGATAGAACTTGTCCATGCCGGCCAGGTCCTGGCTCTTGACCTCCACCTCGCGGAAAGTTGTGTCCAGTCCGTTCAGCAGCCCCCGCCGGGCCTCGATGCGTTCGAGGCTGAGGCCTTTCGGCAAGCTCAAGGCGCGGACGTTAAAGTTGGCTTTGTTGGGATCATCATTAACCGTGAAGGGATTGTAGGCCACGCCGAGGTAGCCGGCGGTCTCGGCCCCGCCGTTGGTGCTGGTCACGGGCAGCGCGACATAGGGCGGCACGCCCGGCAGCGCCGGGTATTCCTTGGTCACCACGGAGCCGTAGCCCGGATATTGCAGCGACGGCAGCGGGCGATTGCCCGTGCGCAGGAACATCTGGCCGGGAGCATGGGCGGCCAGGGTGTGGGCCACGCTGCGGACGATGGCAAACTTGTCCGCCTGCTTGGCCATCTGCGGCAGGTGTTCGCAGATCGCGATTCCCGGCACATTGGTCGAGATCGCCTTGAACTCGCCGCGGATGCCTTCGGGAGCGTCCGGCTTGGGATCCCAGGTGTCCAGGTGGGTCTGGCCGCCACCCAGGAAGATCAAGATGGCATTCTTGTCCGCCGTCTTGCCCTGCGTCGCGGCCTCCTGAGCATAGCTCAGATACGCCGGCAAGTTGAGGCCGAGGAAGCCCAGGGTGCCCGCCTTGAGGAAGTCCCGGCGGCTGACCCCATCACAGTAATCACGGAAGGTCATGATCGTTCCCTTTCCATTCGCTTGGCCGTTGGCAGTTCGTCTCACGCATTGGCGAGCGGCGGGGTTCATCCTCGCTGGGATAAACCCGGTGGCTCGTCAATTGGTTAGCCGGGCGTGGGCAATCAATGATTGAACACAAACTCGCGCACGTTGATCAGGGACCAGAGCACGTCCTCAAAACCGGCTTTCCGGTTGTCGGCCCGGCCGACGTAGTCGAGAGACTTCTTCATCTCGTCCTCGGTCGGGTAGCGGCTGAGGGCGCCCAGGTACAGGTCCTCAACCAGCTGGCGATCATCCGGAATCTGCTGGAGCAGCTTGGCCAGCCGGCCGTTCGCGGCACCGATCTTGCCGTTCACCTCGGTGTCGTTGATCAGGTACATGGCCTGGGGCAAGCCGGCGTCGCTGCTGCGTTCGCAGTCACAGGTCTGCGTCCGCAGCGGCCGGCCGAAGATCGCCAGGGCATAGGCAACTCCACTGTTGTTCAAGCGCGTCGGTGCCAGGCCAATCGCCCGCGTGCCGTCCGGCGCGATGTTGCGCGGGTATTTCTCCTGGGCGCCCGCCGCCTGATTGATGGCATCCACCACCACCTCGGCCGAGAGCCGGCGCAGCAGGGCGTGCGAGAAGTTCCGCCGATCCAGAGCGTTGGTCTCGTTGGTGCGCCAGGTGAGCTGATAGGCACGGGCGTTGGCGATCGTGCGATGCAGATGTTTCAGATCGAACTGGTGTTCGATGAAGTCCTGGGCCAGCCAATCGAGCAACGCCGGGTTGGAAGGCGGATTGGCGGCGTTGAGGTCGTCCGGCGGATCGACGATGCCGGCGCCGAAGTAATGCGCCCAGATGCGGTTGACGATTGCCTTGGCAAAGAAGGGATTATCGGGGGCACGCATCCAGTCCATCAGAGCCACGCGCGGGTCCTTGCCGGCTTCCAGCGGATACTCCGATCCTCCCAGCGCCCGGGGCTTGGGACCGCGGAGGGCATTGGCGTTGTTCTGGTTCGGCCTCGCCCCCTTGCCGTTGGCCTGGCCTGGAGCCAGCTGGATATAGACTTCGTTATAGGGGAAGTTCTGCGCGCCCTTCGCTTCGGGGACCAAGTTCCGCGGCATGTCGCTGGGAATGCCCAGGCGGACCGGCGTGAAGAAAGCGGTGTAGCTCTTGAAATCATTCTGCGTCCAGCGGTCGAAGGGGTGCTTGTGGCACTGGGCACATTCCAGGCGAATCCCCAGGAAGGCGTAGGAGATTTGCAGCGCCACCTGATCGCCTCGGGTCCCAGCTTTCTTCCAGAAAATGTCGTTGGTCTTCCGCTCCGCATAGGTGCCGTGGTCGAAGCCGGCGTCGAACGCGTCGGAGACCTTCTTGTATTCTTGAACGGTCTCCTCCGGCGATCGGCCTTCCCGTGTCGTGGCGGTGACGATGCCCGCAACCAGCTCGTCATAGGGCACATTCTTTTGCAGCTTGTCCTTAAGCCAGTCGTACCACAGCCAAGCCGTCTTGGGTCGCGGCACCGGCGTGAAGCGATCGTCATTGCCGGTCAGGTCCGAAAACTTGGTGGCCCAGAACAGGGCATACTCCGGCCGGGCCAGCAGCTCGTCAATCTTCTTGGAGCGCTTGTGCGGATCGGTATCGGCCAGAAACTGGCGGACTTCGTCGGCGGTCGGCAGAGTACCGATCAGGTCGAGCGACAGGCGGCGTAGGAATTCGCTCTCACTGGCCAGCTCAGAAGGCCGCAAACCCAGCCGTTGCCACTTGGCCGTGACCAGCTCGTCGATCTTGTTGTTGGGCGCGAAGGCAAGGGTCCGGCTCTCCGCACCGGGCAGCGGCACGAGTACGTGGGCCGTGCTGACCATCCCGCCGCACGCGGCGACGATGGCGGTATCGCCGTAGCTGCCGGCGGTGACCAGGCCGACATCGGTGACGCCGGCGATCACATCATCGTTGGTGGAAAACTGCGTCAAGGCAGTGACATCTTCCCGCGTGTGATTGGAATAATGGCCCACAATGCGCAGCGACACCTTTTCGCCTCGTCGGGGCAAGACAATCTGGCTGGGCAAGACCTCCAGGCGTTCTAGGACGGCTTCCTTGCCCGGGTTGTACGGCGCCCCCGCGGCAATCCATTCGCGCAGCAGACGATACTGCCAACTATCCATCTCGAAGCGCTTGCCGCCCTTGTGCGACACCTGCCGCGTCGCTTTCAACAGGGTCAGGCTGTCATCGGGTTCCTTGACATCGATACGATCCTTGAGCAAGGCGTCGTGATCGAACTTGGGATCGGAACCAAACAGGGACAGGCGAAAACCGGCCTGACCCTGGAATGACCCGTGGCAGGCGCGGTTGCTGCACCCCATCTTGCCCAGCAACGGCTGGACCTGGCGGCTAAAGTCCGGTACACCACCCGCTCCTCCGCTGCCCCAGCGCTGCGGCGCCGCCGTCACTTCGGCGGCTTCGGGAGCGGGATCCGCCCCCACCAAGCGGGGCATTCCCAAGGCCAGCACGGCGCAAGACAGAATCCAGACCCGGCGCAGCATTGCAGTCTCCTTTGGTCTCCGCTTGGGTTGGGCTCGCATTGGGCAGGTTGGTGGTAGGAGTCCTTCCATAGTACCGAACATCACGGTGGGCTGGGCGAGGGATGGCGTTTCCGATCCTGGGCGGGCATCCAAGCTCACACGGACGGCTGGAAAACTCACTGAGCCGTCTTTGGCTGGAGCTTCCCTCCGAATTTAACATCAAACTACACCGTAAGTTTCGGTCTGTCAAAAGTATTCTGGAGAGAACGAGAGAATTGAGAATTGGCCGGCGGAGGGGGGCAGCCCAGGAGGAGAGCACCGGGGCGGCGGGCAAGGTTGCTTCTTGAGCGCTGCGCCTCCTGGTACACTGAGAAGATGAACCCGCGGGTGTTTCTCAACGTCGATCCGCGAACCCTGCGCCTGCCGGGTTCCCGGCGCTCGGGGGCCGATCCTATGAAACTGCACCGACAGATCGCTAAGTTCGGGGCCTCGGTCCAGGGATTGCCACCGCTGGAAGTTAGTCGTGGCAGCGATGGCGAGTTGGTTATCAACAACGGGGTAACGCGGGCAACGCGGGTCGCGAAGCTTTTGCCAGGAGTGACTGTCCGCGTGGAAGTGATCGACGATCTACCGATCCCAGTGGCATCGTTCCCGTCCATAGGAGATATAATTCCATGAACGTCTCGCCAGCCGAAGAACTGATCGGGGCCCTTTCTGAGTTGCGAGCGTTATTCCCCGACTGGCGCATGGGCCAGATGGTCGCTAATTTGGTGACGGCCGCAGGTGGTTCGGATGCCGGTGCCATCTGGGACGTGGAAGACGAACAACTCCTCGTGGCGGCTCGCCGTCTGATCGAGCGGAATCGTGGGCGCGGAACGGTCGGTGCCGAAGCAAACGCTGTAGCTGACCGCGGCGGCAATTAGCGTTTTCTGGGTTCCGTAAAATCGGTAAAATCGGCGCAAGATCGGCTGCCGGCGCACCCGAGGTAAGAGCAACTCCCTTTCCCCTTGCCGGGCTTCCCACTTCGGAATAGCCTTGCCAGTCGTTTGCCGGTATCCTATGCCACCAGGCGGATCCTGATCAGGAGACGAACGCATGCGTCCTGTCGGCTTCCTTGGAGTCGCCCTCGCGCTGGCGGGGTTGGTAGCCGTTGCCGCTGCCGATATTCTGCCGGCGCTGCCACGCGACACGTTATCCGCGACAACGGCGCAGGCACCGATTCCTCTCGGCCTGGAGCGAACGCGGCCGGTGCCCGCCGACAATCCCTTGACCGACGCCAGAGTACAGCTCGGGCGACGTCTGTTCTTCGATCCGATTTTGTCGGCCGACGGCACCGTGTCCTGCGCCAGCTGTCACCAACCAGACCACGGCCTGGCCAGTCCGCAGCCCCGAGCGGTCGGTGTGCGCGGCCAGGTCGGCTTGCGCAATGCGCCTGCTCTGTTCAACCGCGCCTACGGCTCGTCCTTCTTCTGGGATGGCCGAGCCGCCACGCTCGAAGCCCAGGCGCTTCGCCCCATCGCCGATGCCCTGGAACTGGGTTCGAGCGTCGCCGATGTGGTCCAACGGCTGCGTGCCGACGCCGGTTATGGCGCGGCGTTTCAGGCGACGTTTCCCGACGGGGTGACAGCCGACAACCTGGCCCGGGCGTTGGCGAGTTTCGAGCGCACCCTGCTACTCGGCAACAGTCCGGTGGATCGCTTTCGTGCCGGCGAAGTCACGGTGCTGAGTGATCAGGCCCGGCAGGGATTATGGCTATTTGAGAGCCGGGGTCGTTGCTGGCGCTGCCACAGTGGCTCCAACTTCACCGACGAGCAATTCCACAACACGGGCGTGAGCTGGGAACGCGAGCCGATCGACCTGGGGCGCTATGCGGTGACCAAGGTGGATGCGGACCGCGGTCGCTTCAAGACGCCGACTTTGCGCGGCGTGGCCCGCACCGCTCCGTACATGCACGATGGCAGCCTGGCCACGCTCGAGGACGTTGTCGAGTTTTATCAGCGTGGCGGCGGCAAAAACGCCTATCTCGATCCGGTCCTGGAACCTCTACCGCTCAGCACCGAGGATGTGCGAGCATTGGTGGCGTTCCTGAGAGCTTTGTCGGACTAACCCCAATACGGTTCAAATGAGCATAACGACTGACTCGACAAAGGTTTTCTTCAAGGGCGGTACAGGCCGATGTTCCGGGCGCTTCTTCTTGAACTTGGACATCTTCCGCTTGACCACGCGCGGGTTGACCCGGTTCTCCCGTGG
>JBGQLF010000777.1:0-5744 GCA_041499985.1 Gemmataceae bacterium | reverse complement strand
TCGACGCCGCCTGGTACGCCGACTTCTACCATCACCTCGTCGGCAACCCAAATCAGGGGCACGACCAGGCCAAGCTGCTGGTGATTGCTGGCCTGGGAGATGACCGCCCACTGGCCTTGGATTCCTTCGCGGGCGCACTGAAACGGAGTGCCCACAAGAAAGTAGTGTACCATATATCGCATGATGAGGCTGGCAACGCCCTGGGGTCGCGGCGGACGATCGAGGCGGCAGTGAACGGCGCTCCCCTCGACGATGCCACCCGCCGGTACGCCGAGGCCCGCACCCGGCTCGTGGCTGGGCTCGCCTTGCTATCGGCTGGCACGCCTATGTTTCTCATGGGTGAGGAGGTCGCTGCCCGGAAGCCTTACACCTACGACCGCTGGCTTTACAACCGCGAGGATCTGTACGGCGAACGGACCGGCGACGGGGCCAGGATGTTCCGCTTCTACCAGGAAGCGATCCGCCTGCGGCTAAACCACATCGGCCTCCGCAGCCGCCGGCTTGCCGTCCTGTACGTGCATAACATTAACCGCCTCATCGCCTTTCGGCGGTGGGAGGAGGGGGCCGACTACCTCGTGCTGGCGAGCTTCAACAACCGCCCGTTTGTAGAGGGCTACGTCTTCCCGAACTTGAACTTGGCGGACGGCCGGTTTGCGGAGGTCTTTAACAGCGACGCCGCCGTGTATGGGGGACATAACGTGGGCAATGCCGGGGCGACCTTGCTCTGTCGGGCCGGCCGCTTCGAGGCCAGCGTGCCGGCCAATGGCTTTGTGGTTTTTGAAAGGGGCGGCTGATCCCACGGCCGACACGCTGGGACAGCCGGACCAACGGTCTGAGCATCAAGCAGAGCCGAAGACTCGCCGAAACTCCGCAGGTCCTTGCAATGATGGGTACAACCCAACAAAGGTACACAAGCCGTCATAGGATGAGATACCAAGAACGCCCCACAGCCACTTATGACGTCGCGTTCATCCCGGATGGGAAGACTGTGGTCTCCACCCATCGGGACGGAACCCTGAAACGGTGGGACGTGGCCACCGGGGAGGAGCAAGGCTCGATCGGAGAATACGCCCCCCCCCTGGCATTTTCCAGGGGCAGCAACCAGGTCGCGGTGGCGAATGCCAGGGGTACGGTGAGGTGGTGGGACATCGCGGGCGGTCGAGGTTTCGAGAGGGCAGTGCGACAACGGTTACGCCTGCGTCTACCCGGAGTCCGCGTTGTTCAAGATGCGTGAGTCCACGTTGAAGGATGAAGAGATACAAGCCATTCAGCACACGAACGCGCGTGCGTTGTTGCCACGGTCCTGATTGGCCGGGTGGCACGAGGACACCCTCATGACAATATGGACGTCGTCTCCCACAGCCCTCCCACTGCCGAGGGGGTAACCATACGCTCCTGAGCGGATTTCGGAGCGAGTTCATCCTTGCATCTGCGATTCCAGGAGCTCGTTGCATCATGCTTCCCCTTAAGGGCGGTTACGCCCAAGGTATCCTGGTCAATTGTGTCGCGCCGAGGTCTGTCGTTTTCCCAGCCAGCTCGTGGGCCCGCCGCAAGGAGGCGAAGTCCAAAGCAATTGATGAATTTGTGCGATCCAACATGCCCCTCGGACGATTTGGCACGCCTGAAGAAATCGCCGACGCGGATTGGGAGCGTGATATCAGCATGGTTGGCGGAGGAAGGGGCCGGAACTACCACAAACAAACTGATTTCCTGATCTTGGCAAGCATGCGCTACTATTCCCAGCCGCGGTCGGGTAGCAGGAGGGTATCGCTACCCTCCCGCCCCCTCGGAACCGCGCGCGAAGTAGAGTAGGCCGCCAGCGAGTTACCTTCGCAGGCACTTTTCCAACGGCCCCTCTCCGAACTGCTCGGGACTCTTTCGATGTCAAGCAGCTCTCCAGTGGTGCGCCATCCACTCGGTTCACAGCTTAGGCCTCACCTAACCTACCGCGCCACCCCTCGACTCTACCCGTTCCGAGGAGTGACCCCAGCTGCTGCTTGTTGGCTAACTCCCGACCCAGTTCTATCAGGGCGTCACCGGTTCTCTCTGCTTCGCTAAGCGCCAGGCCTCTGCCTCGGCTACCTCTTCAAAGCCATGGATCTGGAGGGCCTGCTTGAAATCCTTTACCGCAGCATCCTTACGGCCAGCACTTGCTGATTCCCATCCACGTTTCAGCAACTCTTCATTGTTAAATGGCGAGATCTGCTTTAGGATGACGAGATACTGCGCGTAGCTCAGGTTGACGTCTGTTTTTTTGAGCTGCTCCTGTACCTGGGGCCGCAAGGCCTTATCATCGATTTTCCGCCAATTGTAGATCCGGACGGCATATTGAAACGAGACGGCGTGTTGAGGGATAAGTAAGGCTCTTCCAGGGAAAAGTGCAGAAGCCCCAAGGAGAGGCTGTTGTCCCAGTGGCGCGCCCATCAATGCCCAGAGACTTGCGTCAAAAATCGGAAGCAACTGGACTGAGGTCTGCTCAGGGCGCGGGGCCAGAGCGACTGTGCGTGCCAACGCGAACCGCAGCACTATCTCGTCGACGGGCCGCATCCCCTCGTCAAAGGCGATGCTCGATGGGTAAGCCCAGGCCTCTTGGTCATCCCGCGTATTCAACAGCGGTATGTTGAAGAGCGGCATACCGGTTTGCACGTCCCACCACCTCAGGGCGTTGCCGTCGCTGCAGGTGATCAGGCGAGCCCCATCGGGGGCGAAGGCAACCCCGTCGGGTAAGACCAACTGCCCAGCGTTCATGGGAGGGCAGACCGGCTTGCCCGATTCCCTGGCCCAGACCATGACCGACCCCTCGCCACTGATGGTAGCCACACGCTCCCCGTCCGGGCTGAAGGCAGCCCCCAAGACCGGGTATTGATGACCGGTGAAACGTCGGCAAATTTCGCCGGAGGCGACCTCCCACACATTGGCCGTTTTATCGTTACTCATCGTGACCAGGTATTTCCCATCCGGGCTAAAGACAACCCTGTTGATAATGTCCTTATGGCCCTCCAAAACGTGGAGTTGCGTCCCGGTGATGGCATCCCAGATCCGTGCCGTCCTGTCTTCACTAGCAGTGGCCACGAGCTTACCGTCCCGGCTGAAGGCGATGCCGCAGAGAGCTTCCTTATGGCCCGACTTGGTTTTGAGGTGTGCACTCTCGGTAGTTGCATCCCAGATCCGCGCCGTTTTGTCTTTGCTGGCAGTGGCCACGAGCTTACCGTCCCGGCTGAAGACGATGCCGCAGAGAGCTTTCTCATGGCCCGACAAGGTGATGAGGGGTGCCCTTTCGGTAGTGGCGTCCCAGATCTGCGCGGTCTGGTCCTCCCCGGCCGTCGCCACATGCGTGCCATCTGGGCTGAAAGCGATACCATTAATGGTCTGAGTGTAGCTGCGGAGAGTCAGCTCAGATCGCCCGACCTTCAAGGCCTGCAAGGCGTGTTCCAGAGCATCTCGCACCTCAGGGGCCTTACTTAAGGGTATCCCTACCGAGTCCAACGCGGCGGCCGCTCGCTCAGCCAGCAACAGACTGAGGTTCGAGTTGTTGTCGAGGCTCTTGGTTGCGATTTGGGCGAGCATACTGGCGATAAGCCGGGCATTCTGTTGCTCCGCTTTGTTGCGCGCGCGCCACGCCTGCCACGAGAAGATCGACAGGATAACTGCGACGACAGCCACCAGCAGGAACCCGACGTACACAAAAACGCGGAACCGTTGGGCCGCCTTGTCTCGATCGCGCTTTGCGACACTAGCGTCAATAAACGTCTTGACCTCATTGAGGTCTCCGCGGTAGCGTGCTGACCACTCCACGGTAGGGTGGGGCTCTTTTTTGTCCCGCCAGACGAGCGCCTGTTCCAACTCGGCCGAGTCCAGCACTCTACCGGAGCCGCCCTTCCAGGCAGAGGCGCGCTTCCCGAGGGACCGATACATCTCCGCCGCTTCGGCCTCCTGCTTGATCCACTCCCTGAGCTTCTTCCAGTGGCGGATCAGGCTCTCGTGCGTGATGTCGAGGACCGTGTCCGGCGTCAACGGTCCGTCCGGCGAGGACATCAGGAAGCTCACATCGGGGTTGCGGAATTCCTCGACCACCGTTGCCACTTGTTCGGAGCTGACCCCGGCCACCGCAGCGACGGTCTTTAGCAGTTCGGGGCGCCGGGCGTCGCGCTGCTGGGTTCGTTCCGTCAGGCACTGAAAAAGTACCTCGACGACACAGCGCTGCCCCTCGTTCAGCTTGTCAAGGATCTCGTTTCCATGGCGCGACAGCGCCCCGGCGATCCCGCCCAGCTCCTCGTAGTCCACCAGCCGCAGGACTACTCTGCTGTCCTTCGCGGCCCGCTTGGTTTGACCCCAGAGGCGCCGCAGGACGTGCTGCATCAACGGCAGCTGGTCCGGGCTGGGACCCATGTCGTTGAGCAGACGGTTCACCAGCCCCGGCTCGATGCTGGCTTCGGAGAGCGCCGCTGGCCCCTCGATTGCCTCGCAGCGCTCTTCGCGTGTTAGCCGTGGCGTCAGATATTGGCTGGCGTTGATCGCCTCAGGCAACCCTGTGAACAGGGCGCAATCGCCCAGGTAGTCGGACCGCATGGTCAAGACTACGAACACGTTCTGCCGGGACTTGGCAGTGGCCAGCAGCAGGGCCACGAAAGCGTCAGCCTCGTCGGCATGGCCCTTCTCCCGAAAGCGGAAGATCTCCTCGAACTGATCGATCAGCAGCAGCAAGTTTTCTTCCCGGGGCAGGTGCGTCCGCAGTAGCTCTTGCAGCGCCCGTGGACCTTGCCGCAGCGCCGCTTCTCGCAAGGCCAACACCTCCGCTTCTCGCTCCAGGTTTCCTGGATTGCCCAGCACCTTCCACTCCAGGGAGGCGGATACGCACTTGGCCAGGTTCCGCATCGGCCGATTACCCGGCTGCATGATGGCGAAGTGCCAGAAGGTGCGGCGGGCCAAGAAGCCCGTCTCCAGGGCCGGTAGCAGTCCGGCTCGGATCAGCGATGACTTGCCGCATCCCGAGGCCCCGACCACCGCCAGGAAGTGCTCCTGCCCCAACTTCTCCAGCAGCGCATCGATCTGCTCGTCGCGGCCGAAGAAAATGCCCGACTCCTCCATACGAAACGGCCGAAGCCCTGGATACGGGTCGAGCTCGGGGCCTACCGTTTTGGGGCCTACCGTTACTGTTGGATTCATGAGGCCCTCCCGTCTTGAAAGTGATCGAGGAATCGCTGGAATTCTCCCGGATCGAATCCGGCCCGGCAGTTGATCAGGTGGATGCTCGGCAAGGTCACGTTGGGCGGTTCCTTGGATTCGGGCGGCCCATCGTAGAGGCCATACGCCTTCAGGCGCCGCTTCCGGTCCAAAAGCGTCTTGCGGGATTTGACCAGTTGCGCTTCAACCCAGCTCGTGGGCGTCTTCCCATAAATCAGGATCACCCCGTCGCACCGGAGTAAATTGCGCACCAAATCCTTACGCAGCTCCTTTGGCGTCCCGGATTTCCGCGACGTGCAGTAGCCGTACTTGCGACTCTCCAGTTCCCCGCGGATGAACTCCGACAAGGAGTTGTCCGGCTCATCAGCGTTGAGGAAGACTAGGGTGTCCGTGCCGGGTGAAGGGACCGGGTCCTGCGGCGGCGGAGCGGCCAGCATTCGGACCCGCTGGACCACGAGCGCCTTGAACTCCTCAATCCCCTCGACGACGACGGTCTTTCCCTGGAGCAGCCTGCGGTGTCCGGTGTCGGTCACCTCGCCGAGGTCGAGTCCGCGGCGATA
>JBGQLF010000776.1:0-5744 GCA_041499985.1 Gemmataceae bacterium | reverse complement strand
GATGGGCGGAAGCACGAGGTGCGCGTGGTGCTGGGATGAACGGTGGCCTGGCCCAGACCAGAAGGCGTCTCCAGTCATGGACGCGCTCTGGACCCCAGAAGTAACCCGAGGCCGCAGCCCCAAGACGGTCGGCACCACGCTCTCGACCACCAGGAAGACGACCACGGGGGCTACGTGTGCGCACGTATGCGAACGCACGTGGGTGCCTACGTCAGTCCCCGTCTGCCGGCTTTGTGATCTGCCCAAGGCATGGCGAATGCGTGTCGTCACTTAACTCGCGTCGTGGCTCTTGATACAGTCGCCGGCTGTCCTTGCCCCGTGGGCAGCAACTCCTCGCCTGGAGAGATTTTCTTGCAGTCGATCCGCGATGGCGTACAATCCGAGCCTGGCTGTTGCTGACCGCCAAACCGGGATCATAGACTGCGTGCAGGGGTGGTTCTTATGTCGAAGCGAGAAGTACACCAATCGATGCCGCATCCACACTCCCCATCGACTCGACCTCCCGCGAGTACTGATTCCCTGGGCATTGAGCCTTGCACACCATCTGTTGCTCAGCAAGGGTCCTTCGGCGAATTTGCTCCCGGGACATCGCTCAAGAACCGCTACGTCCTCGAAAAAGTACTGGGAAGTGGCGGCATGGGCGAAGTTTACCTCGGCCGAGACACGGTCCTGGACCGCTGTATAGCTGTCAAGGTGATTCGCCCGCGCGATCCTGGGCTACGGAACCGTTCCCTCCATGAAACGAGTTTAAGGGAGGCATTTATCGAAGAGGCACGGATCGGGGCTAATCTCACGCACCCGGCCATCGCCACAGTGTTTGACTTTGGCTTCCATGATGGGGAACCCTTTATTGTCTTTGAGTACATCGCAGGTGAACCACTTCGTGAGGTGATCCGACGACGTAGTCGCTTGCCTTTGGAGGAGGTTCGCCTCATTCTTGGACCGCTCGCTCAAGCGCTCGACTTCGCCCATTCGCACCACGTGGTCCACCGGGATCTAAAGCCCGAGAATATCCGGGCCACGGCCCAGGGCCACTTCAAAATCCTGGACCTCGGGTTGGCTAAGCAGTTTCGCCACCAGCTCGACTGGAGCTTTGCCGGCACGCCGGCTTACGCCTCTCCCGAACAGGCTGCTAGCCTGCCCTGCGACGGACGCACGGACCAGTATGCCTTGGCCCTCATTACGCATGAAATGCTCACGGGACACTGCGTGTTTGAACACGCCGATTGGAGTGAACTCCTGAGGATGCACCGCGAGCAGGAACCGTTATCTCCTCACCGGATCGTACCTGACCTGTCCGAAAGCGTGTCCACGGCCCTACTGCGCGCGCTGGAGAAGGACCCGAACCAACGATTCGCCACATGCGAAGAATTCGCTGTAGCCATGGGCTGCCAATTCCTAAGCTTGCCGGCTTCTCTGCCCGAGATTCTCCTACAGGCAAAAGTGCGGAGGCTGCTCGCTCCCTGGCGTATCTTTTCCTTTTTCCAATTCCTTGGCTGTGGCCACGCGGCCTTAGCCCGCCTGATCCTTTGCACAGGCGTCTGTGCGCCCTTCACGTACTTGGTGCTAACACCCAATGCTATTTGGGCTTCTTGTGGCGGCGAGCTCATGTGCTGGCCACTTCAAGCCATCAGTGTGGCCGCTATGTCCGATGATCGGTGGGGATCGACTCTGCATGTGCGTGTTTCAGGGAAGAACGGAACCATTCGCCAATCACTCCAGTTCTCCACTCGGAGCCTATGCCAGGAATGGTACCATCGCGTCTACTCCCTAAAGAAGGACGCTTCAACTCTAGCACGCCATCCGAGTGGAGAACCAAAGGTAGAACATATTGTTTTGTTGAATCGACGACCACTTGTCCGTTACCAGTTGTTAGGCACAGTTGAAGCGAAGAGTGAGAGTCGAAAGCGTGCCGAGGCTCTCTTGCAAATCCAAGCAGCAACCATGGGCGCAGATGCAGTGATGGAAGTTCAGCAGGAGTCCATTCCAGAATTCAATCGCACTCTCAAGCGACTTACGGGGACTGCGATCCGAGCTGTGGACCAGGCTGGGAGACTGGAGTTAAGGTTTCGATGGTTTGCTGATCAGATAGCTAAGCTTAGCTCTTGGATGTTCTTAATCATAGCAGTCAGTTTCCTTTCTTTCTTTCCAATCCACCGAGCGTTCGAGAACTATTACCTCTTCATCTTAAATCCAGTTTCGAGCGCACCGAGTACGCGCGGCGAAGAACTTTGGCTCGCGCACTCAAGTTACGGAGAAGTGCTTGCGTTATTCTTCGCCCTCCATGGCTGGCCTCTTGCCACAGTGGTACTTCTACGTCTGCTCCGGTGGCCCCAGTTGTTACGGCCGGCAGCTACTTCCATTTTCTTTCTAAGTACCATCAATCTTATCATGATTAACTTCATAACAGTGGATTATGAGGCCCCTGCCCGCATAATTCTATTCTTCTTGCCATTCTTTGGGATCTATGTTGCGAGGAGATCACGGCGCATCCGCCGCCTATACCGAGTACTGATTCCAGATATTGAACGACAAACTTCACTCCTGCGCCTGGTAGTTGGAGGATTGTTCGTGATCACGTCACTGCTCTTCGGACTCTTACCCGCAGTGTTCGTGTTCTCCCGGCTATAGATGCATGTACCGTAGGATTGATCCGCTCGTCACAAGGACCTTCTGATCCGATGTCTGCCCTTCTTGTCAACGGGCGCCGAGAATAGACCACTCGGGGCGCCGTGAACACAGGCGACTTTGAGGAACAGGCGGTTCGCCATTTGTGCTCCATCGCAGATCCAGCGGCAGGAGGAGCACACTGGCGAGTCAACTCAACAGGGGGACCATCAATCCGATCCTGCCGAGGCGCCCACCGACATCGCAAGGGCAGCGGTTCCTTGACAGAAGACCCCTTCTTTGTTCCGGCCCCGCTGTTCCCCGCTGCCCGTCGTTCTGTGGGCTGTGCTGTGCTCCCTACCGCAGGCGTGCCCGTTGCTGCCGTAGGGTATCTCTTCTCGGTTCCGGCCCCGCCGCTCACTTTGCCAGCCTCAGCGGAAGGGCCATGCGGCATCACGTCTGGGGTTGCTGGCAGTTCGGGCATCACGGCGGGCCTTCGGGCTCCGAGATCAAACGCGGTTCCAGGGGCATACCCTTGCTCGCTTCCACCTGTGCCTACTCCTCAGCGTGGGGATAATCTTGCAGCCTGAGGATCATGCTCGGGTATTCGATTCCCGCCCTTTCGACGTAACATTTCTGTGAGAAGTCGCGGAATTGCATCCTCCGGTAAAGGCCGATAGCCTTCACGTTCTCCGGGTGGACGTATAGCCCCAGCCACGGCTGCCGGTCCGCGTGCTTGCGGGCCTCCAAGACCACATGGTTCATGATTTTCGTGGAATACCTCTGCGGCCGCTCTGCCCCCGGTGGAGCGTTCTGGAAGCGCCGGTTGATTCCGATGGCCGGCAGGAGACTAATTGGCACTCGCTTGAGCTTTGGGACCCGCTCGATGACCGCCGGGTCGGGCCACCGCGAAGGGCAGAGCGAACCGTACCCGACGATCGCGTCGTTCTCGTTAGCGTACAGCCAGACTTGCGTCCCCTTGCCCTGTTGCAGCCAGTAGCGGGCCCCGTCTTCCGCCGCCGGGTCCATCCGGATCCAGTCGTTGATCTCCTCCTCCCACACCTTGGGAGGATCCCCTTCGGAGCAGTCGAAGTCGAGCACGAGCGGCAAGAGCCCTTCGTCAAACGGGATCTTTTTCAGTACGGTTGCCATGAGAGTCTGCCCAAAAAAAAGAATCCCTCTCGGAACGCGAGAGGGATTCTATCAATTCCTGGACAGCTTTTCAGCGGGCGGACGGCGCCGCGGCGGCGGCCTTCCGCAACAGGTCGGCCCGGTCGGCCGTGGGCAAATCCTCACCGGCGTAGGCCGGGATCGAAACGTCCTCCGACATGCGAACCAGCTGCTCGGCGGCCTCAACCGAGAGCCGCTCGTCGCGGTAGGCCGCCAGCAGAGGAAGGTGTTCTCGGTTCACGGCTTCCTCCTTTCCCGGGCACAGCGACACCGTTCTTCTTTACGAAGTTCCGCGTATTTCGGCAGGTCAGCGTCCATGGCAGCAATCCCGTCTGCAAGAGGAACGGCGGGTGCCCGAGACTAGAATAGCTCAGAAATCCCGTCGGGGCGCAAACCACACGAGCAGTCGCGGACAGTGTTGTTCGCCAACTGAAGTGTCTCATTATTGTATCGGAAAGGACAAATCCCTTCCAGCACAGTTTTCGCAGGACAGACACGCTAGGGGCACGTTCGGTTCACTTCGGCCAGCTTCCCAAACTCCCAGAAGCTTGTACCCTCGTCAAGGACAAAAGTTGCGAAATCCCACAGGTTCTCCCTAGAACCGCCCCCGGAAGAGACAGAGCAAAAAGGCGAGCCGCCGGGGCTGTGCAGGATCAGGTCAACCACATCGCCCGGAATGCCCCGGACAACCTCCGCCAACCCGCGCACGTCGTCGGGGGTGATCGACATGGCGTTCTGGGCGATCTTCGTCTTGTCCTGGTTGAGGAAGTCGGTGGCGTACAGAACGGCCGGGCGTTTGGTATACGCTTCCAGGGCCGCCAGCTTGCGGTGGCGCACGCCGTCGTAGTCAATCTGCCCCTGGTCGGTGCGCGTGCTGTTCAGTTCCCGGCGCACGGATTCCCAGGTGATACTCTGCGGGACCGCCTCTTCCTTTTTCTTCGCCACGACCCTTCCTCCGCCGACCGGAGCTTCCTGCCAACAAAAAAATGGCGGGGTGGCTCCCAAGGGGGTCGCTACCCTGCCACTTTCTGTCTTGCCGAGGTTGTTCAGCTTTTGTGGATAATCAACTTGGCGGGCTGGGGCGCGGCCAGCCGGCCCGCCAGTTCCTGCATCGGGCGCAACTTGGCCAGCAGGTCCAGCACGCCCACGAATTCCGGCATCGACTTACGAAGCTCTTCCCGGAGCTGGGCAACTTCAGGTGTGTCTTGCGGGGCCTTGGGCGCTGTCGTGTCGGGCCAGGTATCCAGGCGTACCCCTGCGGGCAGTGTGCCAGAAGTTTCCATAAGACGCTCTCCCTTCTGCGGCCATGCTGCACCAGTCCAACTGAGCATAACTGCGGAAACAGGCGGATTGTGCAGGTTCTGCGGCGCCTGTCAACTGCTCCTCTCCGGTTCAGATGATCGGCTTTTTCGGCTGTTCGGTTGAACGAAACGCCCGTACAGCTAGCCCATCCTTGAGGCCGCGGCAGTTGGAAAACATCCTGTTCTTGCCACTAATTCATCTATTCTACTCTACCGAAACGGTCTCGCAAGAAAAATGGTCCAGCGGAATGTAAGGTAGGGGGAGGGAAGGAGCCGAACTGCTTCAAGAGCCTCGATCTTTTGGGTTCGCGCCCCACCGCACCTCCCCCGGTTTGGTGAGTGGTAAATGGTAGGAAGAGCAGCCCTCGCCGATCGCGCGGCGGCGTTGGCGGCGGCCATGGATTTCCGGGTGCTGTACAACGAGCCACGGCACCTGTTTTCCATCGGCTACAACCTGGCCCTGGGCCGGCTCGACAACGCCCATTACGATCTGCTGGCCTCCGAAGCCTCGCTGACCAGCTTCCTGTGTTGCTGGCGCACACGTATTGGCGGCTCAAGGGGCTGGAGGTGGATCTCGTCGTGCTCAACGAGCACCCGGTCAGCTATCTGGAAGAGGTGCAGCAGCAACTGTCCAACCTCATCCGCGTCAGCGATGCCCACGGCCTG
>JBGQLF010000775.1:0-5745 GCA_041499985.1 Gemmataceae bacterium | reverse complement strand
CCAAGACGTCCAAGGTGCCGCCCATCGGCAACGTCCCTTCAGCTTGTCGACGCATAGCCACAGCCTCCCTGCGACCAAGGATTCGCGAAAAACCCAAGGTAGCACAGGACTGTGGCTTGCGCCCATTTGAACCGTATTGGGTTTAGCCGTGAGTCTCGGGCGAGCGTGGACTTCGCGCTCGCCCGAGGCTCGCGGCTAAACGCATTAGGAGACAATCGTGATCGATTCCTTGCTGGCCGGCTATCCGGTCGTGATTCAGCTTCCTGTGGTCTGGGGCGAGATGGATTCCTATCGCCATGTCAACAACGTGGTTTATTTCCGCTATTTCGAGAGCGCCCGGCTGGAGTACTTCCGGCGCCTGGACTGGTTCGTGTACGAGAACGATACCGGCATCGGTCCGATCCTGGCGGCCACGCAGTGTCGCTTTCGGAAGCCGTTGACCTATCCGGATACGATTGCCGTCGGGGCGCGGGTTACTACGCTCGGTGAGGACCGCTTCACCATGGAGTATCGCCTGGTCAGTCAGGGTCTCGAGGCAGTGGCTGCCGAGGGCGAAGGAACCATCGTGACCTATCACTATGAGCAAGGCAAGAAGGTGCCGATTCCCGACGAATTGCGCCGCCGTATCGCCGAGCTGGAAGCAGGGCGTTGAAAATGCACAAGCCCACGGAGCTGGCCGTGGGCTTGCGGGGCAGCGGTTTGGCCGCCATTCATCAGGGGTCATCGAGCATGAAGAAATCGCGCGGGCTGCGGAAATACGGGCCGCACCCGGGGTTACACGACGGCGGGCAGGGCGGGCGGATGCCGTTGAACGGTTCCCACGGGGGGCGTACACAATAGTTTGGGCCGTAGACCATTCCGCATTGGTTAGCGCAATAGAAGCCTGGCCCGCACGCATCCGGCGCCTGCGGCAAACAACGCCAGTAGTAGGGATCGGCGTGGGCGACTGCCGTGGCTGCTGCGGCAACCACCAAGGCGCCCAAGCAGGACGTTAGGCAAGCTCTCACGGTGCCTCCTTTCCTGGGATACAGTCCGTGCGGAAGACGTGCGTCGCCTTCCTGCGTAAGCCTAACCTACCTGGGACACGGCGGCGGCTCGGAATGAGGTTTCACCCTGAGAATTCTGCTCGGTCCGGGTACGTTCGGAAGGGAGATGCGTGCACTACCGGCGCAGGGATCAGGGATCAGGACCGAGTCCTGAGTCCTGAGTCCTGATCCCTGGGTCCTGGGCCGTTCGGACGCGATCGCGCTAGTAGCCACCGCCGGCCACCGGCCCGCAGCTCTGGCCAGCCGCCGGCGGGCCACTCATGCACCCATTGGGGATGGCCCACTGCATGGTGGGGCTGACGAACACGGGGGCGTAATTGACGCGGCAGCCGCCGCCGGGTCCGTTGCAACCGGCGTTGATCTGGTAGCCGTGGTTCTTGTAATAAGCCACCCAGTCCATGTGGTCCAGGGACCCATAATAGCACTGCAAGGCGTGGTAGTAGTCGTGCCAGAAATGTTGCAGGCGTTCCTCTTCGGGTGTGGTGCACTTCGGCCGGTGCGCAAAGATGTTCCACCAGGGCTGGTAGCCGCTGTAGCACATGCTGCCCCAATCCGCGCGGGCCACGCCACTACTCAGCATCAAACCCAGGGCGGCGCCGATCGTCAAGGCAAACCGTTTCATTGCAACTCCTTTTCCCGCTTGGCCCCAAAATCGCTCCATCGGCCCGGAAGGGCTCCCGGTCCTCCGTCCAGTCGCCCAAGAGCCCTTGCTCCGGTACCTGCGACACGGAGTGCAGAATGCGATTTGACCTTCTAGTTGCTAAGACCATCGCATCCGGCATAACTAGAATCGGCCGGGCTGTCGCCAAAGTCCCGCGAAAAGGAGGCCCGGGACGCCACGGGAGACTTGCCTTTTCGGTACGTCCCGCATCACCCGTAGACTAGAGCCAGAATGCGTAGGTTGCCTAATTTGCAAGGTAGTTTCAGGCCGGGCTTCAGCGCAGCAGCTCGCGCTCCACCCGCTCGATGATCTCGCGGATGCGCAACGGGCGTTCGCCCAGCGTCAGCTCGCCATCTTCCTGGAGCCATTGGCGGACTTTCTTCTCGGCGGCCACGACGGTGCTGTGGTTGCGGCCGCCGAAGTGCTGGCCGATCTCACTGTACGCCGCGGCCGTGTGTTTGCGGGCCAGGTACATCGCCAGCATGCGCGGATGGCTGGCCATCCACGCCCGCCCCTTCGCTTGCAGGGCGCCCGTTTCCAACCGCAGCACGCCGCAGACGGCCCGTTCCACATCCGCCAACTGCACCACACGAACCGCATGGCGCAACAGATCACCCAGCGCCTCGCGCGCGAGTTCCAGGTCGATCGCCCGCCCGGCCACCCGGCTGAAGTGCTGGACGCTGTGGATCGCCCCTTCCAGCTCGCGCACGTTGCCGCGTAACTTATCGGCCAAGTAGCGCAGCACCTCGTCGGGCACGGGCTTTTCCCGACGCGCCGCCTTGGCGCGGAGGAGGTCTAGCCGGGTCTCGGCGTCGGGTGGGCTGATGCTCCACACCGCCCCTCCGAGCAGACGGTCCGTCAACTCCGGAGTAAACTCGTCGGCCAGCTTGGGGTGACAATCACAGGTCAGTACCAGTTGCCTGCCGTCCGCGTGCAGGGCGTCGAAGGTGTGCAGGAACTCCTCCTGGGTGGCGCGCTTGCTGGCGAGGAAGTGC
Organism: Gemmataceae bacterium; assembly: GCA_041499985.1. Classification (GTDB taxonomy): domain Bacteria; phylum Planctomycetota; class Planctomycetia; order Gemmatales; family Gemmataceae; genus JBGQLF01. Next base: position 3,043 of record JBGQLF010000775.1, on the reverse strand, counting down.
AAGTCATCGACCAGCAGGGCGTCGCACTCACGAAAGTGCTTGCGGAAGGCGCCGAGCTTCCCCAGCCGCATCGCCTGGACGAAGCGATTGGTGAAGTCCTCGGCGGTGACGAAGCAGACGCGCCATTCCGGGTGCTGCTTGCGTAAGCCCGCGTAAATGCCTTCGAGGAGATGCGTTTTGCCGGTTCCGACTGGGCCGTGCAAGATGAGTGGGTTAGCCCCCTGGCCCGGAGCCTCGACGACACTCAAGGCCGAGGCATGCGCAACTCGATTGCAAGCGCCTACAACAAATTCTCCCAGGCGGTGCCAGCGCCGCGTGCGCTTGTGGGTGGGAGCCGGGGGTCTGGGGTCGGGCGTCGGTACTGAGTCCTGAGTCCTGAGTCCTGAGTGCTCATCCTTCTTCTCGGACCCCGAACTATGGACTACGGAGGCCCGCTTCTCTGACCCAGGACTGCTGACTACGGACCCCCGATCCCCGACCTCTGCCTGTTCCCGTCGCGCGGCCTGGAAGAGTTCGGGGTCAATGGCGAAGCGGACCTGCATCGGCCGACCGAGTACCGCACTGGCGGCGTCGCGCACGGCATCAGCAAAGGTCTTCTGCAACCAATCCAGGTATAAGTGATTGGGCACGCCGACGACGAGCACGTCGTCGTGGCACGTCAAGCGCGTGTTCCGCTCAAACCAGAGCTGGTAGCGTGGCTCCCCGATGCGTTGGCTGATGGCAGCACCCAACGCCGTCACGACTTCGCGCTCGCTGGTCGTCACAAGCTCCCCCCCGGCGCATAGCAACTCCGCCGAGTCTGGCAGAGGCCTCGTCGCAAAAGAGACAGGGTCCGCAGCCAGGAGGGAAAGACCTGCTTCGGACGGTCGTGCTCGGAGTGAGACGATTGTAGGCGAGCGCCGCCCCCCTTGCCAATGGCAAATCCGGCTGCGAGGTTCGAACGACCCGAGAGGCCGCCGCAAACGCCGATACTCCAGGCACTTCGCGCAACACCCACTCAACCGGCTCTGGGACGAAGTCCGCGAAGGACGTGGAAAAGCTGTCGATGACAGGGATGCCGTGCGGTCCGAGGGTGGCCCGCGTCACGCTCGCCAGACGGCCAGGTACACTTCGCGTTGGTCGTACGCTTCGAAGCCCAGGCGGCGATACAGATTCCGGGCGGGTAGATTGCGCGCATCCACGGCCAAGGTCAGCTGCGCGGCGCCGGCAGCTTGCGTCTCGTGGATGGCTTTGCGCGTCAGCGCCCAGCCCATGCCGCGCCGCCGAGCCTCCGGCACGACACCGAGATAGGACAAATCCAACGCCTGCCACTCGGGCATCTCGGTAAGGAGCAAGACACCCACCGGACCATCTCCCTCGCGTGCCAACCACCAGCGCTCCGGACGATGCACCCCCTGGGCCCGGTGCCCTTCCAGCACTTCCTCCAGATCGCGTACTCCATTCACTTCGGGACAATCCTGGGTGCCTTCGTAAGTGTGGAGCAGGGTTTGGTGGAACAGCTGCTGATCGCCGGTGCTGTACGGCTCATAGCGCAGCTGGAGCGCTGGGGTTGCTGCGCCGACCGGCAGAACCAGATCGTGCCGCAGATAGGACAAGCTGCCTATGTGCTGCAAGCCATTCCGTTCCAGGGAAGCTCCCAAGTGGATCTCGTCGAGAGCCAGCAGGGCCTGGGCCAGCTTAGCGCCGCGCTGCCGTAGCCAGACGCTGGCGTGTCGCAAGAGACGATCTTCGATTTCCTGGCGATCTGTGTCCTCGGCTGCCTGAGGCGGCCAGACCAGACCGCTCGCGCCCGGGACAGGCAGACAGACCATGGCGCCGCGGATCCGGGCCGCTTGCCGGACCACGAGCACACCCGCGGGATCCAAGTCGCGCTGGTTGAGCAGGCGCACCGCCGTGGCGACCCGTGTTTCCCGCTCCCTCGGTTCGAGATGTTGAAACATCAGGTGAAACGCCGGCGCCCACTCGTCGGGGTGAGCCACAGCAACCATCAAGCCCAACGGCATGGTAACTTTCCAATGGGAGCGTCTGCCGGCAGCCTGTTCCGTGTGGGAAGAAACGCTCCGGGAGTTCTTTCTGTTACTTTACTCCTCTTGCCGATTTCGCACTCGGGAGTGTATCACAAATCCAGCGCCTGACGGCGGATCAGGTTGCGTAGGATTTCTGCGTCGCGGGTTCTAGAATAATACCTGGGCCACCGCGAAGGGAGGGAGATGCGGGATGAAGACCAACTTGGATGCGATCATCATTGGGGCCGGGCATAACGGACTGGTGACGGCCTGCTATCTGGCGCGGGCGGGCTGGAAGGTGCTCGTGCTGGAACGCCGCTATATCGTCGGCGGTGCCTGTGTGACCGAAGAGGCCTTTCCCGGCTTCAAGGTTTCGACGGCCGCCTACGTCAATAGCCTGTTTCGCAAGGAGATTGTCCGCGACCTGCGCCTGGACGCGTACGGCTTTGCCGTGCTCGAGCGCAACCCCTCCTCCTTTTCGCCGTTCGCGGATGATCGCTTTCTGCTGATCGGGCCCGATCGAACACTCACGCAGCGCGAAATCTCCAAGTTCAGTGCCCGCGACGCCGAGAACTATCCCAAATACGAGGCCATGCTCGAGCGCGTCGCCGATGTCATCGAGCCGACTCTGATCATGAACCCGCCGAACCTGTTGCGGCCCGGGCTCGGGGATCTGTGGAAGCTGTTCCAGCTGGGGCGGGCCTTCCGCGGCCTGGGCGCGGGCATGAGCGAGGCGATCGAAATCCTGACCGGCCCGGCGCGTCCGATCCTCGATCGCTGGTTCGAATCCGAGCAGCTCAAGGCGACGCTGGCCACCGACGCGATTATCGGGGCCATGGCCGCTCCCTCGATGCCGGGCACCGCCTATGTCCTGTTCCACCATGTCATGGGCGAGACCAACGGCAAGCGCGGCGTCTGGGGCTATGTGCGCGGCGGCATGGGTGGCCTGACGCAGGCCCTGGCGCAGGCGGCGCGCGACCTCCACGTCGAAATCCGCTGCGACGCCGACGTGGCCCGGATCCTCACGCAAGACGGTG
>JBGQLF010000774.1:0-5751 GCA_041499985.1 Gemmataceae bacterium | reverse complement strand
TGACGAAGCTGCGTACACGTGTCACTCAGGGGATAGGGGTTTCAGGCATCCCGGCACCACGCGGCATCCCCGCAGCAGCATCCTGCCGGGAACCGCCAGAGTCTGCTCATTGTAGTAGGCGTGCCGTAAAACTCGCAAGTTCGATCTGAGCTGGCACACGGATCAGGGATTAGGGATCAGGTCGGCCGGGGTCGATAGAATGCTGACAGGAGTGTCTGGGCACCACGCGATCCCTGATCCCTGATCCCTGACAAGGGAGGACTGGCAATGAGCGACACCCTTCTTCGGCAACAGCTACAAACTCAGCTCGACGACCTCCGCAGCCAGGGCCTGTACAAACGCGAGCGCCTCCTCCAGGGACCGCAAGGTGCCGCGATTGCCGTCGCCGACCGCGAGGTCGTCAATTTCTGCGCTAACAATTACCTTGGCCTGGCCAACCACTCTGCCGTGGTCGAGGCAGCGCACGAAGGCCTGCGGCGCTTTGGCTATGGCCTGGCCTCGGTGCGGTTCATCTGCGGTACCCAGGAATTGCACAAGCAACTGGAAAGAGCCATTGCCCGCTTCTTCGGCAAGGACGATGCCATTCTCTACACCTCTTGCTTCGATGCCAATGGTGGTCTCTTCGAGACGCTCCTGGGCGAGCAAGACACCATCCTGACCGATGAGCTGAATCATGCCAGCATCATCGACGGCATTCGCCTCTGCAAGGCCCACCGGGTACGCTACCGCCACTCGGACATGGCCGAGCTGGAACAGGGACTCCGGGACGCCGGGAATAGTCGGCTACGGCTCATCGCCACTGACGGCGTCTTTTCGATGGACGGCGACCTGGCCCGCCTGGCCGAGATCTGCGATCTGGCCGACCGCTATCAAGCCATCGTCATGGTCGATGACAGTCATGCCACGGGGATTCTGGGGCCGGGCGGACGTGGCACCGCGGAGCATTTCGGCGTCCTGGATCGTGTGGACATCCTCACCAGCACATTGGGCAAAGCTCTGGGTGGGGCGGCGGGCGGTTTCACCTGTGCTGGGCAAGAAGTGGTGGAGTTCCTGCGGCAGCGGTCACGGCCCTACCTCTTTTCCAATGCTCTGCCGCCGATGATCACTCAGGCGGCGCTGAAGGCGCTCGAACTCGTTGCCGCTAGCCGAGATCTACGAGACCGACTGCACGCCAACGCCCGCAATTTGCGAACGGCATTGGAGAGGGCGGGCTTCCAGCTCAAGCCCGGAGAGCATCCCATTGTGCCGGTGATGCTCGGCGACGCGACGTTAGCTGGCCGGATGGCGGATCGGCTGCTCGAACGCGGCATTTATGTGATTGGCTTCAGCTTTCCAGTGGTGCCGCAGGGGCAAGCGCGGATCCGCATTCAGGTATCGGCGGCGCATACACCTGAGCAGCTCGACTGGGCGGCACGGGCATTCGCGGAAGTGGGCAAGGAGTTGGGGGTGATTTGAACGATTCGGGCTATCACTTCCGTCCAAGGAAAGGGTAGAATCAGAGCGCCCTCTGGAGGAGGAGTGACTTCCATGAACGAAGATGCCAGCAACGGTTTGGTCAGCGGTTTCCCGAATCTGCCGCCGAAGCTCTCTGCGGAGGAGTCGGAACAGCTCGGGGATATGATTTGGGCCGCGACGGATAAGCATCTCCAGGAATTGTACCCGGATGAATTCGTCGCTGTCTATCAGCGACAAGTGATCGCCCATGGCGATGACTTGGCAGCCGTTTATAACGAAGCCGAGCGGATTACAGGGCGGCCTAGACACAAAATCGCGATCACGACTATTCTCGGACCCGGTCTCTTATTCGCGCCGCGCTGAACCCATGGCGGTATTTCCCTTCCTGGAAAGAGTGATCGAGTTCCGCACGGATCTCGGAGTTGTAGTGCGCGCCTGTCGTAGCTACCTCACGTTTGAGTTTGGGGATGGAACGGGTGGCAGCATTCAATGGTTGGCCATCATTGATTCCGCGGCACCGTTCAGCGTGCTTCCATTCACCCTCTGGCATGATAACAAGCTCCCGTGGCAGCGACTTGGCTCCCATCTGACCCGGAACGATAGACCTGATAGGGCCGCATTAACCTGGTTGGGAGTCCCTTGCGAACTCGGCGAGACACAAGTAGCTCTCGTCGATAAAGCAACTGATAGCCGCTCCCGACCTTTACGCCTGCTCGCCAAGTTTGCTCTCGCGCGCGTTTCGTCACCTGCTGAAAAGGAAGCACTCCTTGGTTACAGCTTTGTTTCGGACAACTCTCTCACCTTGTCGATGAAAGGAGTTGCCGGAAAAATAGTGGGATCTCTCACCGTAGAATAATGCATTGCACCGGCGTTCACTGCGCGCACCAATTACTCAGCTATCCGGCTGCGGCCAATCCCGATCGACAAACCGCCCAACCTGACTGATCGCTACCCCATCTGCCTCGACCCGACCACCGTCGCGGAGATCAGCGACCATATCCCAGTGCAATCCCGACTGGTTCTTGCCGCCGCTCTCCGGATACGATGCACCCAGCGCCACATGAAACGTGCCACCGATCTTTTCGTCGAAGAGCGTATTGCGGGTGTGCCGGGTAATCGCGTAGTTGCAGCCCAGGGCCGCCTCGCCCAGAACGCGGGCGCCAGGATCCTGGTCGAGCATGCCGATCAGGAACTTTTCGCCGTGACTTGCCGAGGCGTCCACAACGCGACCAGCCCGGAACACCAACCGTATCCCCTGGACTTCGCGGCCGCCGTGGACTGCCGGAAAATCGAAGCAGACGGTGCCTTCCGTGGCCCCCTCGATCGGCCCCGTGAAGACCTCGCCATCGGGGAAGTTTTCGTGGCCATCACAATTGATCCACGTCCGGCCACCCACTCCCAGGCGCAAATCGGTGCCCCGCGGCGTCACGAAACGCACTTCGCGAATGTGCTGCAAGAAGTCCACGAGCCGAGCCTGTCGTTCGGAGAGCGCTTGCCAGGCCAGTTCCGGCACATCCCGGTCCAGCATCCCCGCGCCGAAGACGAACTCCTCGTACTCTGTCAGCGACATCGACGCGTCCTGCGCCGCCGCTTGACAAGGAAACTGCGTGGCGACCCAGCGAAGCGACTTCTCAGCCGCGCGGCGCAGGAACAGCTCCATGATGGGCCAGCGGGCCCGGCTGCGCCGCGCCGGCCTGCTGGCATCAAGGTTGGTCAGGGCATGCGTGTTTTCCGGGGCCAGGAGATGAATGGCGACGTCGACGGCCTCGACTTCCCGGAGCTCAAACGGATTCAGGTAAGCGATCTGTTCCGAACTGCCATGCCGATACAGCATCTCCGTGCAGGCCTCAGGCGCCATGAGCACCAGGGGATGGCCCCCGGCCAACAACACTTCGCGGTACAGGGCGACGACGAGCGGCTCCGCCAGCGGAGGACCGACCAGGCTGACGAGCTGGCCCGGCTGCACCTGCGTGCTGTAGCGCACCAGCACAGCGGCCAGTTTGTCCAGGCGCGGATCGCGCATGAGAGGAGCCTCCGATTCGGCGGCCGGACAAACGTGCTCCGTCGACGGCCGATTGAAGGATAGCGGCCCGGTCACTAAGATCAACACCGCCTTGTTCGCTGAGCTCCTCAGGAGTGGGTCGTCATGCGGCATGTGTTGTCGGCGCTGGTGCAGAATCAGCCCGGAGTGTTGGCGCACGTTTCCGGGATGTTAGCCTCGCGTGGCTTCAACATCGACAGCCTGGCGGTCGGTGAAACGGAGAACGCGAACTTGTCGCGAATGACGTTTGTGGTGCACGGCGACGACGCCGAGCTGGAGCAGGTGCGTAAACAACTCGATAAACTGATCACCGTGGTCAAGGTCGAAGATATCAGCAGCGAGGACTTCGTGGAGCGGGACCTGATGCTCCTCAAGGTCAAGGCCGTGCCGCCGCAGCGCATGGAGATCACGCTCCTGGTCGAGATGTTTCGCGCGCGCGTCGTCGATGTGAGTCCGAATGACCTCATGATCGAGATCTCGGGCCAGGAACGGAAGATCGAGACGTTTATCGAATTGATGCGTCCTTATGGCATCCTGGAATTGGCTCGCACCGGACGAATCGCTCTGGTCCGCGGTACACTGGGCCGGGGAGATGTGTTATGAACCAGGCCGCGTCCCGCATCCCTTCGTCGACCCGCCCCGTCCGACCCGAGCTGACAGCCGTGCTCCAGGCGTTGCGGCCCGGGCAACCCATTCGGATCACGCAGACCGTGCGCGTCGGCCTGCGCCAGTGGACAACCACTGTTACAGGTACCTTCCGCGACATGAATTATCTGGCCACGGGTCTGGCGACAGACCGCGTGCCCGAGGATGACATCGTCGTCGTCACGGTTCATTTCGCCAAGGACAACGGTGAGTTAAGCAGCGTTACTCTAGATGAGCACAGCCAGATCGAATTGCTCCCTACCTGACATGAAACTCCCCTCTGGAATCTGCGAACGTCTGGGCCAAGCGGTCAACCGGCAGCGCCTGGTGGATACGGCTGTCCAGCTGGTCCGCGTCCCGAGCCGAACCGGCGAAGCGGGCGCCGCGGCCGATTGCCTGGCGCAGCTTCTCCAACGTGATGGCTTCTCGGTCGAGCGGCCCACAGGAGGGCATGAGGCTGCTCCGGCGGTTGTCGTGCGGTATCGCGCGCGCCGACCCGGCCGGACCCTGCAATTTGACGGCCACCTCGACACGGTCCATTTGCCGTTTGTCCCTCCCCTCATCGACGACGATCGCCTCACGGGCAGTGGCGCCTCCGATATGAAGTCCGGCGTAGCGGCAGCCGTCGAGGCGCTGCGCGTCTTGCGCGATACCGAGGCGTTACCGGCCGGCGGCATCCTTCTGACCGCCCACGACTTGCACGAGGCGCCCTGGGGTGTCGGCCAACAGCTGGACCGCTTAATCGTGGACGGCCACGTCGGCGATGCGGTCCTGCTACCGGAACCGCTTTCCGATCGCCTGCCGGTCGTCGGCAGAGGAGCTGCGACCTGGAAAGTGATCCTCCGTCGAGCCGGACCGCCGGTCCATGAAGTGATGCGCCCGCGCGATGAACCCGATGTCATCGCGGCGGGGGCCGAGTTAGTGGCCCGGCTAGGACGCTTGCAAGAGCGCTTGTCAGCCCAGACCGATCCCCTCGCCGGCAGTGCCAGCGTCTTTGTTGGGCAGATTCACAGCGGGGAAATCTACAATCAGTATCCTCAAGACTGCCTCGTCGAAGGAACCCGGCGCTGGTTGCCCGGCACCACCTCCCAGGCGGTCGAACAAGAATTCCGCGCTGTGCTGGCCGACCTCCAGCAACAGACCGGCACGACCATCCAGATCGATTATTGCTTCATCCGCGATGCGTTTCGCCTCGATCCTGCAAACGCTCTCGTTGCTGCCTTCCAGGAAGCGTACCGGGCAATTCGTGGCCAGCCACTGCCACTTGGTCCCAAGCCGTTTGTGGACGACGGCAACAGCTTTTGTGCCCTGGGTCAAGTGCCTGCGATCACCCATGGGCCCCGTGCGGGCGGACAGCATACCCTCCAGGACTGGGTATCGATTGAGGACCTGGTCCGGGTGGCGCATCAATATGCGCTGACCGCGGTCGCGTACTGCGCGTTGTGAGCTCTGCTCCCCCGGGTGCCGAAGACTCCACCCGGGAAACTATTCGAATGAAGCCCCGGGTGGAGTCTTCGGTACCCGGGGAGGAGAAAAGCCGCGATGCCTGCGAGTGCCACCCTGCCCGAATTGATCTCCTACGCTCAGACCACCGAAGAGGAGTTCCTGCG
>JBGQLF010000773.1:0-5753 GCA_041499985.1 Gemmataceae bacterium | reverse complement strand
CCGAACTGCTTCACCTGCCGGACGAGCCGGCAGGGGTCGAGGAGAGCTCTGGATCTAATCGTCATGAAGCAGTACCTGGACCTTTTGCGGCACGTCCGGGACCACGGGGTGCGAAAGCCCACGCGTGCTGTCCTACGCTCGACCGGAGAGAAGATTGACGCCCTCAGCGTGTTTGGCTACCAGATGCGCTTCGATCTGAATGAAGGCTTCCCCGCGGTCACGACCAAGAAGCTCGCTTTCAACGCCGTCGTCCACGAACTGCTCTGGTTCCTGCGCGGCTCGACCAATATCGCGTACTTGCGGGAAAACAACGTCACCATCTGGGACGAATGGGCCGACGAAAGCGGCGAGGTCGGCCCGATCTATGGCAAACAATGGCGCTCCTGGGAAGCGCCCAATGGCCAGACCGTTGACCAAATCGCTTACCTGCTCGCGGGCATCGAGTCCGTCCAACACGACCCCACGGCCTCGGTTGGGCGTCGTCTGCTTATCTCGGCCTGGAACCCGGCCGACCTCCCAAGGATGTCGGTACCGGCATGCCACACGCTGGCCCAGTTCGCGCTCACGGAAGGCCGACTGTCATGCCAACTCTATCAGCGCTCGGCGGATTCCTTCCTGGGAGTGCCGTTCAACATCGCCAGTTACGCCCTGCTGACGCACCTTCTGGCGCAGGTTCGCAGTGTGGGGGTTGGCGAGTTTATCCACACATTTGGGGATGTTCACATCTACACGAACCACCTCGAACAGGTGGAAGAGCAACTGCGGCGACAGCCCTATCCGTTACCGCGGCTGTGGATGGATCCGTCCATCACCAGCCTGGATAACCTCGAGCGTCGACAAGTCGCCCTTCTCGACTACCGCCACCACCCTGGCCTGCCCGGAGAAGTCGCGGTGTAGGAGGGCTTCTGATGCTCGTTTCCATGATTGCCGCAATGGACCGCCGAGGCCTGATCGGTGATGACACCGGTATGCCGTGGCACCTGCCCAAAGATCTCCGGCGTTTCCGGACGTACACTTGGGGCAAGCCCATTATCATGGGCCGAACGACCTTCGAGCTGATCGGAAGGCCGCTTCCGGGGCGGTTCAACATCATCCTCACTCGGAATCCCGAGTACAGCGCCCCAGGCTGCGCTATCGCCCGGACCTTCCAGGAAGCCTTGTCCCTGGCCGAAGATCACCTGGGAAGCACCGGTGGCGACGAGGCGATGATCATCGGGGGTGGCAAAGTCTACGCCGAGGCCATCCAGCGCTCGGACAGACTGTACCTCACGGTCGTTGAGGGGCAGTTTATGGGAAGCACGTTCTTTCCGGTGCGAGAGTTGCTGCGGCAGAGCTGGCGCCCGGCCTGTGAGCCGGAAACGCACCCCGCTGACGAGAGAAACCGGCACTTGCACTCGTTTCACATCCTCGAACGGACCCGCGACGCGACACGCCGTTCCGAGGAACTCCAGGAGGGCACCCTTCCGCGTCCGAGCGCACACCCAGAGAGAGTACTGGACGGGCTGGACCTTGCCGCTATCCTGACGCGAGGTACGCTTGGCGCGTAAAGTCGTAGTGCAGGTTCAAGCGACCTATTGTTCGACCGTAGAACGGAATTCATTCCGTTCCGCCCGCCCGAACGGATTGAAATCCGTTCTACGAACAAGAGGTCGCTTGTTCCTGCACTAGGGTCCGATCGGAGCCTATTTCTTCTCCGTGGCTTTCTTCTCCCCGGCTTTCTTCTCCGCGGCCGGGGCAGCCTCGGCGCCCTCAGCGGGTTTCTCCTCTTCCTTGGCCTTCTTCACCTTCTTCACCACGATCTTCACGACGCGGACCTTGGGCAGCCCGTAGGGAGTCCGGCCATCTTGCCAGCGTTCCTCGTCTTTGAGGACCTTGATCCGTTCGCCTCGCGTCAAGACATTGCGAGCGCGTTCCAGCGTATTCTTCCGGCGAAGGCTTTTGTCAATCGACATGAGCGTTCTCTTCCCAATCAAACGGGCTGCGGCGATGCGATGCACCCCCTCCACTGAAAGCATCATAAAAGTCCAGGGAGGCGATGACAAGAGCGCCGGCTCCGCCGAAGTCCGCCCCAGGGGCAGTGGGAGCCAATGTTTCGAAACAAATGAAATTGCCTATGGAACACTTATCCAGATGTTTTATAATAGCTCCTGGCCTACCAAAGCTGCCGCCCACCTGATTTGTCCTGCCTGCCAGGTGCATGCGTTCACCGAGGAGTTGCCTCGATGGGATTGCGCTCGATCGTCCTCGTAAGCTTCCTGGGTTGCATCGGCCTATCCTCGGCCTCTCCGGCCGCCGATTCCCCGAAGGAAGATGCCCCGGCTAGCCCGACGGCTGCGGCGCCTGTCACGTTTACGCAACACATCGCTCCGTTCGTGTCCAAGTACTGTCTCGGCTGTCACAGCGGCCCCCGGCCGAAGGGCCGCTTCGGGTTGGAGGGGTACAAGGACGACGCGGCAGTTGCCAAGGAAAGGGTCGTCTGGGATCGCATCGCCCACATGATCCGCGCCCAGGAAATGCCTCCCAGCTTCCGTCCACAGCCAACGCCCGTGGAACGGGACTTGGTCACGACCTGGATCAGCGGCGAACTGGCCAAGGTGGATTGCACCGGCCGACAGGATCCGGGGCGGATCACGATCCGGCGTCTCAACCGGACGGAGTATAACAACACGATCCGGGACCTGGTCGGGGTTCCCTTCCAGCCGGCGGATGATTTTCCCTCCGATGATGTCGGCTACGGCTTCGACAACATTGGCGATGTGCTGTCGCTGCCCCCCATCCTGATGGAAAAATACCTGGCCGCCGCCGAGAAGATCGTCGACCTCGCTTTCAAGACTCCCGACGCGCGCCAGCGCATCTTGATCTGCCAGCCGACGGAGACGACGAAAACCGAGTGTGCCCGCAAGATCCTCCAAAGCTTCACCAGCCGGGCCTTTCGCCGGCCAGCCGGTGAAGAGGAAGTCAATCGCCTGATGCGCCTGGTGGACTTGGCCCAGAAGGAAGGCGACGGCTTCGAGGTGGGGATCCAGCTGGCTGTGCAAGCCGTCCTCGTGTCGCCGCACTTTCTCTTCCGCATCGAGCAGGATCGGCGTCCACTCCCCGCGCGCACGGCCATCCAGCCGATCGGTGAGTATGCGTTGGCATCGCGCCTGTCGTATTTCCTTTGGAGCAGCCTGCCGGACGAGGAGCTGTTCGCCCTGGCAAAGGATGAGAAACTACGCCAAGCCGGCAACCTGGAAGCGCAAGTGCGGCGGATGCTGAGAGATCCCAAGGCCAAGGCGCTGGTGGAGAACTTCGGCGGCCAATGGCTGCAAACGCGCAACTTGAAAGCCGCCACGCCCGACCCCGAGTTGTTCCCGAACTTCGATGAAGCGCTGCGCGATGCCATGCGCCAGGAGACCGAGCTGTTCTTCGAAGCGATCATGAAGGAAGATCGCAGCATCCTGGATTTCCTCGACGCGGACTATACTTTTGTCAATGAACGGCTCGCCCGCCACTACGGCATTCCCGGTATCCAGGGACCGCAATTCCATCGCGTCTCCCTCTCGGACGGCCAGCGCGGCGGCGTGCTGACGCAGGCCAGCGTACTATTGGTGACCTCCAACCCGACGCGCACTTCACCCGTCAAGCGCGGCAAATGGATCCTGGAGAACCTTCTCGGCACGCCGCCTCCGCCTCCGCCTCCGGATGCCGGCGAGTTGGAAGAGAGTAAGGATGCGGTCCTGAGCGGCTCGTTACGGCAACGCATGGAAATGCACCGCAAGAATCCCAATTGCGCCACCTGCCACCAGCGCATGGACCCGCTCGGCTTTAGCTTGGAAAACTTCGACGCCATCGGGGCCTGGCGTGGCCGCGATGGTAAATTCGATATCGATGCTTCGGGAATCTTGCCGAATGGGCAATCCTTCAACGGCCCCAAGGAGCTCAAGGTTGTCCTCAAGACCAAAGAAGAGGATTTCCGTCGCTGTCTGACCGAGAAAATGTTAACGTACGCCCTCGGCCGGGGGTTGGAGCACTACGACAAATGTGCGGTTGACTCGATCGTCAAGGCGTTGGCCAAGGATCAAGACAAGTTTGCGACGCTGGTGCTGGAAATCGTCAAGAGTGATCCATTCCAGATGCGCCGAGGCAGACGGGAGTAACGCGACTCATGGACCGACGAATCTCACGGCGGCTTGTGTTAAAGGGACTGGGAACTGCCCTGGCGTTGCCGCTCCTGGAAGCGATGGGGCCAGCCCTGGCGCTCGCGGACGGCATCAGCCCCCGCAAGACCCCACCCAAGCGCCTGGCCTTCCTGTACGTCCCCAACGGAATTCATATGCAGGAATGGACTCCCGCGGCCGTGGGGGCGAATTTCACCTTGCCTTCCACCCTGGAGCCGCTTCAGCCGTTCCAGAATGAGCTGCTGGTGCTCAGCGGGCTGACCCTGGACAAGGCCCGTGCCAATGGCGATGGTCCAGGGGATCACGCCCGGGCCCTGGGAGCGTTCTTGACGGCCCGGCAAGCACGCAAGACGGACGGAGCCGACATCCGCGCGGGCGTGTCGGTCGATCAGATCGCCGCGCAAAAGATCGGCCAACATACCAAGTTCTCATCCCTGGAGATCGGCTGCGAGGCGGGGCGGCAAGCTGGGAATTGTGATTCCGGCTACAGCTGTGCCTACTCGTCGAACATCTCCTGGCGGACCGAATCGATGCCGATGGCCAAGGAGGTCAATCCGCGTTTGGTCTTCGAGCGTCTGTTCGGCAATCTGGTGAAGGGGGAGATGGGCGCCAGCCAGGCCCGGCGGGAACGCTACAAGCTCAGCATCCTGGACCTGGTCATGGAGGATGCCAACTTGCTCCGCGGCCGGCTGGGGGCCACCGATCAGCGCAAGCTGGACGAATACCTCAGCGCGGTGCGGGAAATGGAGGTGCGGATCGCGCGGGCGGATACCGCCGCGGTCGGCGACGAAGCCACGCGCATGACCAAGCCGGCCGGGGTGCCCACCAATTACGAGGAGCATCTACGCCTCATGGCCGACCTGCTGGTGCTGGCGTTCCAGACTGACCAGACGCGTGTGTCGACCTTCGTGTTGGCCAACGAGGGAAGTAATCGCAGCTACCGCTTCCTGGGTGTGCCGGAAGGACATCATGACACCTCGCACCACGGCGGCGACCCGCTCAAGCATGCAAAGCTGAAAAAAATCAATCGCTTCCACATCACGCAACTGGCCTACCTGTTGGGTAAATTGCAGTCCGTTCAGGAAGGGGAAGGAACCTTGCTGGACAACTGCATGATTGTGTACGGCAGCGGCATCGGCGATGGCAATCGCCACAACCACGACAACTTGCCGGTCCTGCTCGCGGGCAAGGGCGGCGGGGCCCTCCAGCCGGGGCGCCACCTCCGTTACCCCAAGGAGACGCCGCTCGCGAATCTCTACCTGTCGCTGCTGGACCGGATCGAGGCACCCACGGATTCTTTGGGAGACAGTACAGGTCGGCTGACCGATTTGAACGGCTGAGAGGCGATCTTGGCGCCTCGGCAGTGCCAGCTCGCGCTCAGGAAAAATCGAAAAAAAACTTTCCGCCAGTCAATAAACTGACTCGGTATCCGGATCTCCCTATAGGAGACTGGTCATGCCGAGTGACACGATCGAGCCGGACGACCTGCTCCGCCGGGCCAAAGCCGGCGATGAAGGCGCACTGGGAGAGTTGTTTGCACGCCACCGCCGACAGCTACGGCGCATGATCCACTTGCGCCTCGACCGCCGCCTG
>JBGQLF010000772.1:0-5767 GCA_041499985.1 Gemmataceae bacterium | reverse complement strand
GCGGGGAACTGTTCAAGATCGACAGACACACCCCCTTTGGCGGCTATGTAACGTTCAGTCCCGACGGCAACCACCTGGCTACCTCAGAGGGGGATACAGGGGCAGTCTGGGACACGACGACCAGCCAGAAGCTTCTGACCCTGAGAGGCCACTCGGACTTTGTTGGTCAGGTCGTATTCAGTCCCGATGGGCGACGACTCGCCTCGGCCAGCCTGGACGGGACCGTCAAGGTGTGGGATATAACCACGGGCCAAGAAGCTCTCACCCTTCGCGGTCACGCCAGCGGCGTGCAGAAGGTGGCCTTCAGTCCGGACGGCCACCAGCTCGCCTCTGCTGGCGCGGACGGGACCATCAAGGTCTGGGATGCTCGTCCCCTGACGCCCGACGCCGCCGTGGAACGCGAGGCCCTGGCCCTGCTCGACTCCCTCGTCTCCAGGCCGCTGCGCAAGGCTGACGTGCGTGACTACCTGCGGGATTCCCCGACGATCCGCCCCGCAGCGCGGCAGATGGCTCTGGCGCTGGTGGGGCGCTACCGCGAGGAGACCGACCCGGAGAAATACCTCCAGGCCAGCTGGGCGATCGTCCGGCAGCCCTACCTCAACACCTTCCAATATAACTTTGCCCTCCGGCAAGCCATGGCCGCGAGTCAGCTGGCTCCGGACCAGGCGAAATATCGGACGGCCCTTGGCATGGCCCACTACCGACTGGGCCGGTACGAGGAAGCACGGACCACGCTGACACGAGCCGACCAGATGGGCGTTGGCAGCCCGGCGGACCTGGCTTTCCTGGCCATGACGCAGCATCGGCTGGGCCAGAAGGAGCAGGCCCAAGCCACCCTCACCCGCTTGCGGCAGACGGTGTACAAACCGCCGTGGGACAAGAATGAGGAAGCCCAGGCTTTCCTGCACGAGACTGAGAAGCTGATGGACGATAGGCCGCCGGCGCCAAAGGAGTGAGACCGGGGCGGAGTCGCCGCCTCTGCTCTTGTGATGCCTCTGCCGGAGGCGCTACACTGGCAGAGGGAAACGGGCCCCAGGTGGCGGCCTGGCGTTCCGTTGTAGCTCTGGTGTGCGGCAGCCCCATGATCCAATGGCATCCGATTTTCGCGCTGTTGCTGCGGCCACTGTTGGAGGACTACTACGAAGTCCGGACCGATGTGCCGGTCGGCGACCGACCGCGAGCCGCCGATATCGTCCTGCTGCGGCAGACCGCGGCGGGCGCGCCGCCCTTTACAGGGCTGTGGCGCTGGCTGACCGCCTGGAACATTCTGGAATTCAAAGGCCCCACAGTCTCCGCACGACTGGACGATCTGGATCGACTGCTGGAACTCGGCCTGGGGATCCACCGTCACCTCAACAAGGAAGCCAGCAAGCGGCGCCAGCCGCGAGTGGGACGCGCCGACGTATCGTTGTGGTACCTGGCCAATCATCTGGGCCGGCGCTTCTTGCGCGCAGCGGAGGAGCTACTGGGGCCACTGGAGAGCTTGGGAGTGGGCCTCTGGCGGGTAGAGGTGCTCCACCGCCGGCTGGTGCTGGTCAGTGGACGGAAGGTGCCGGTGGACCGAGACAGCCTGCCGGTGCACCTGTTGACGATTGAACCGGAAGAGCAGCAGCAGGCGGTGGTCCAGGTTCTGGGCCAGAGCCGTGACTTATGGCCGGCTTATAGTGGCTGGTTGGCGAGTGCCCATCCAGCCCTGGCCAAGGAGGTAGCAGGCATGGGACGAGCGAAAACAGGCAAATCTTTCTTCGACTTCCGGGCAGTGATCGAGCACCTGGGCTGGCAGGAGGTGATCCGCCAGACCGGGCTGAAGTCGCTGCTGGACGAAGTGGGGCTGGACCAGCTGGTGGCGCAGTTGAGTCCCCAGCAGCGTCGCGAGTTGCAGCGCCTACTTCAGGAGCGCACCGGGCCAGGGCCCTGAGACCCGCCGTGCCCGGCAAGGGAATGCTGGGATCGGTTGAGCAGGCTCTCGGGAGGCCTACCGCCCGACTTCTGGTGTGCCGCCCGAGGACCGGAGAGCCTTGCGTTCCTCGATGATGGCCAGAGGGCTGCTTGGCACGGCGTTGGGGTCCACGTACCGCGCCAGGTCGCGCAGCGCGATAACCTTGTACTTGTGCTCGGCCAGGTAGTTCAAGTACGTCACGAATTGGGCCTGGGTCGAGTTGACCCAGCTGTGGGCGGTGTCGGGAACGCCGTGGAATTGCAGCACGGCGATGCGCCCGTTCTGGGCCTGCTCGATCGCCCGCTGGAAGTCCTTCAAGGTCCACGCGGGCCGAGCGTCCCCGGCGGAGGGGATGAGCAGAGCATGATCGCGACCCGGCTCGTAAGCAAAGCCACGTCCCTCTTGGTACGGGTACTCCGGCGCTCCGCCACGTCGGGCGAACTGAATCCCCAGGTCCCGCAGCAGGGGAAGCGCCTCCACATCGAACCCGTTGCCGGGGTACGCGAAGCTCAGCGGAACCGGGATGCCGTGCTCGAGACAGCGGCTGTTGATGCCACGGACCTGGGCGGCTAGCTCGCGCAGGTTGTTCTTCGTGACGGTCTTGTGATCGCTCGTGTGGTTGCCGATCTCGAACCCGTCGCGATGAAGCTGGCCGATCTCCTCCCAGGTCATGTAATCGCGCTTGTTGTCGCGGAAGTCAAATCCCTCGGTGATGAAGAAGGTAGCTCCGAACCCCAAGCGCTTGAGGAGAGGCCG
This sequence comes from Gemmataceae bacterium, assembly GCA_041499985.1. Lineage (GTDB taxonomy): Bacteria > Planctomycetota > Planctomycetia > Gemmatales > Gemmataceae > JBGQLF01. Next base: position 3,072 of record JBGQLF010000772.1, on the reverse strand, counting down.
AGCCACCGTGAAATGCGACTTCGCGGAGTCGTCGAAGGTCAATACGACGAGCTTGTCCGGAATCGGCTCCAGCGCCTGTGCCGGGGCCGCCAGGGACAGTAGCAACCAGATCGGTATCCAGGCACGCTTCTGCATCTTGAGCACCGGAAGACTTGCTCGGCCGAAACCCTGGCGCTCCGGGAGCATCAGTTCCCGCCTCGCCTTGCCCCCGTTCAGTGCAGGCCGTCACGCCGTCTGTTGGAGCGCTTCACGGAGTTCCTTGAGGAATTCCGCAACGCGGATTTTCGGGTCATACGACTCCCCGGCCGTGGAGAGCGTTTCAATGGGAATATAGCCGCGATAACCCCCTTCCCGGATGATGCGCACCAGCCGTTTCAGATCGGTTTTGACCTTGCCCACCTTCCCGTACGGCTTCTCCTTGATCTGCCAGTTCACGGCATAAGGCATCACGAGCGCGATATCCTTGTACGGATCCGGGGTCATGAAGTAGCCCGTGTCCACGATCACGCCGAACCATTCGGAATCGACCATTTTGACGATCTTAATAACTTGCTCAGCCGTCTTCAGGGTATCCCCATGATTCTGAATGCCGACCAGGACGCCGTAGCGCTTGCCGTGCTCGGCACATTGCTTCAATTCTTCGACCATCCACTCGGCCACCTGGTCCCAGGTATGGCCCTCGGGTAGGGGGCCCGCGAAAACGCGCAGCACCGGGGCGCCCATCCGGGCGGCGACCTCGATCCACTCCTTGGCGTGCTGGACGTCGGCGGCCCGCTGTTGCTTGTCCGGCGAGGCGAAATTGTTGCGGATGCCCGTGCCGCTGATGTCGAGACCCTGGACAAACGCTCTGCGCTTGAAATTGTTGATGTACTGATCGCTCGGCACCTTCGGGTAGCCCGGGAAGAAATACCCCGTCGGGTCGATGGCATCGAAATTCTGTTCGGCGCAGTAGTCAAGCAAGTCGAACAGGCTCATCCCCGGACCCCGACCCTTGATGTTGTCGTTCAACAGTTTATTGAAGGAATAGGCGTTCAAGCTGATCTTGAGTTTGGCGCCGCCGGTTCGCTTGATCGGCGTCTGGGCAAGAGCGTCGCCACCGGCAGCGCTGAGGCCGACGCCCAGGGCAGCACCGAGCGGCAATAGAGAAGCACGATTGAGAAAGTCTCTGCGGCTGAATGGTGCATTCACGATGGGTCTCCCAAGTAGATTTTAGATTCGAGATTCACGCGATCACATCTTGTACCACCCGGCCGTGCACGTCGGTCAAGCGGAAGTCGCGGCCACTGTAGCGGTAGGTGAGCTTTTCGTGGTCGATGCCCAGCAGGTAAAGGATCGTCGCATGCAAGTCGTGCACGTGGACGCGATTCTCGATGGCGTTCATGCCGAGTTCGTCGGTTGCCCCGTACGTCAGGCCGCCCTTGACCCCGCCGCCAGCCAAGAGCATTGTGAAACTGGTGTGGTGATGATCGCGGCCCACGGCCTTTTTGCTATCGCTTTTCGTCGGCTGGGCGTACGGCGTCCGGCCGAACTCGCCGCCCCAGATCACCAACGTGTCGTCGAGCAACCCGCGCTGCTTGAGATCGATCAGCAGGGCGGCTGTGGCTCGGTCCGTCTCCGCACTGAGGCTGCGGTGGCGTTTGTCGTTGTCCTGGTGCGTGTCCCAGGGCTGGTTCGACCTCGCATCGAGGTAGTACACCTGCACGAACCGCACACCACGCTCGGCCAGGCGACGCGCGAGCAAGCACGTCCGGCCAAAAGGCGTCTCCCCATACAGCGCGCGGATGGATTCCGGCTCTCTGCGGATGTCGAAGGCCTCGGCCGCCTCACGCTGCATGGCGAAGGCGGTCTCGAACGCCTGGATCTGGGCTTCCAGGGCAGTGTCCTCGGGACGCCGTTCGAGGTGCAGGCGATTCAATGCTTCCAGAAGGTCGAGTTGTTCTCTCTGGCCGGCCCGGTCGAGGCTCGGGTGGCTAAGGTTTGCCACCAGGCGCTCGACCCGCATGTCGCCGGTGTTGACGGCCATTCCCTGGTGCGCTGCGGGGAGGAAAGAACTCGACCAGAGTTGCGGACCCACGACGGGACGTCCCGGGGTCAGGACGACGAACGCCGGCAGGTTTTGATTTTCGCTGCCCAGGCCGTAGGAGAGCCACGATCCCATCGACGGCCGAACGGGCTGCTGGTTCCCCGAATGCATCAGCAGCAGGGCCGGCTCGTGATTGGGGGTGTCGGTGTGCATCGAGCGGATCACGCACAAATCGTCGGCGCACCGGGACAGATGCGGGAACAGTTCGCTCATCACAACCCCGCTCCGGCCATGCGGGCCAAACGCGAACGGCGACGGCATGTAGCCCAGCTTCGCGTTGCGCTTAAACGCGCCGCTCGGCTTCTCGCTCTCGTGCTTTTTCAGGGCCGGCTTGGGATCGAACGTGTCCACGTGCGATGGCCCGCCATTCATGAACAGGAAGATCGCCCGCTTCGCCCTGGCGGGAAAGTGGGTTCGCCCGGCCGCGACGTTGGGGTTCGTTGACGCCGCGCCCAGCAAGCCAGCGGCGTTGAGCGTACCGGCGAGGCCGAGCATGCCGAAGCCCGCTCCGGCGCGACAGAGCAGGTCGCGCCGCGTTAGGAATGCCGGGTAAGAAGGACAGGTCATGAAGCTCCCCTCAGTACTCAGTCGATAAACAGCATCTCGTTAGCGGCCAATAACACTTGCGCGTACTGCTGCCAACGTGCTAGATGATCGCCCCTCGCCGCGAGGAATGCCAGCCCCAACCGGATGTCCTCCGCCGTGGCCGGACGACCGTAGAGCAGGTGATAGGCCCGGTCCAGGCGCTGCCGGTCGGCCTGGTGGTCCCCCGCTGCGATTTCCGTCGTCAGCCGATCGGCCAAGCGCGCCGCCTGGGACACCATGAACGGGCTGTTCAGTATAAAGAGTTTTTGCAGCGGTGTTGTCGTCTCGAGGCGGCGGTCGGCGTGGGCGTTGGGATCGGGGAAGTCGAACAGGACCAGCATGCGGTTGGGGTCCAGGCGGCTTACGGCGCTGTAGACGGTTCGCCGGCGCTCCTCCGGGTCCTG
>JBGQLF010000771.1:0-5767 GCA_041499985.1 Gemmataceae bacterium | reverse complement strand
CTGGATAACGCGCCCACCTATCTGACGATGGCCACGGTGGCCGCGGGACCCCACGATCTTCCCTGGCTGGCACGTCACGATCCGCGCCTGCTTCAGGCGATCAGTTGTGGCGCGGTCTTCATGGGAGCCAACACGTACATCGGCAATGGACCCAACTTCATGGTCAAGGCTATCGTCGAGGAAGCTGGCTTTCCCATGCCGTCGTACGCTGGCTATGTCGTCTATGCCGGCGTGGTTCTCGTACCCGTCTATCTGCTGCTGACGATTGTGTTCTTCTGATGCGCTGTCCAATCCCTGACGTGCCGGGAGCGTCAGTTCCCGGCACGCCCAAACAGGCTGCCAAGCGAAAGTTTTTTTCCCGGAAAGTTGCCTAGATCGAAAATGCAGGCTAGACTTGCTGCGCCTGTCGAACCGAAGACGCCTCGGGTAACGGAAAGAGAAGGGGTGGGCCAGCGATGCTGCTGAGCTCCGCCCTTTTTCTATGCGCCCCTCCTTTCGCCTCGAGACAACCCAATGGAGAGATCCCATGCGCACCCAGGAACCATCACCTCCCGCCATTGATGTGCTGATCGCCGAAGATGACTTGAGCGTTCGCGAGGCCCTTCGCTGCCTGCTGGAAAACGAAGGGTACACCTGTGCCGTAGCGGAGAACGGCCGCGAAGCGGTGGAAATCGCCCATGAGTCTCCGCCGCGTCTCGTGCTCCTCGATCTCATGATGCCCGAGCTGGACGGGTTCGGCGCTGCTCGGCAATTACGCCGGGACCCGCGCACCCGCGATGTCCACATCCACTGTCTAACCAGCCGCACCGACCGCGCCGCACGCGTCCAGGCCCGCCGCGCCGGTTGCGAGGTGTACCTCACCAAGCCGATGGACGTGGAAGGGATCCGCGATGTGATTTGCATCGCGCTTAATTCATGAGCGATAGAACTGGCTCCCTCACCCGAAGCGCCAGCGCGGGAAGAAGTCTTCCGCGCTGGCGCTTCGGGTGAGTCCCGAAATCACTGCTCAGCTTGTGGGCGTTTCCTCAACCGTCGCAACCCGGCGCTTCTTCCGGGCCCGGAATTGGCGGTGAACGGAAACGCCCAGCCAACGAAAAAGGAAGACAGCCCAGAATAGGCTACTGCTCCAGTAGAGGACCAGCAACAACGCGCCGGCCGCGGCATTGCGATGCAGTTCCTCCACAGCGGACAGGACCAGCAGCACATGGACCGGCAGGAGCACAGCCGTGACGAGAATCGGAATCAGGGGCAGATACCCCAGGCGGCGAAGCAGGTCGGCGATGCGCTCCGGGTTGGCGTCCCGCAGCCGGCCTTTCCGGCTTACGGCCAAGAGCGCCAGCAGCCCGTAGCCGACCGCCAGGATGTTTAGCTCGGCCAGGATCACCGAGTCGAGCACGGTGGGGTCCCCGCAATGAATCCAGTAGAGCAGACCAACGCCCACCGCCACGACGGGACCACTCAAGAAACACACGGTCCAGGTGGCACAGCTCTTCAATGCCTGGCGCAGGTCGCGACCAGGCCAGCGGACATACTTGACCTCTCCCGCCAAAGCCGAACGCAGGATGCACTCCAGCCAGCCACAGACATTGCCGACGATCAGCAACGGCAGCGCCAAGCACGGCAGGTAGAGGAGCAGGATCCACACGGGTACCGTCAACGGCTCGTCCAGCCCCTCCGGGAGAGCCAGCGACACGACACTGGTTAGCACGGCCATCCCCAGCGCCAGCACGAAGACGAAGCGCCAGGTGAAGAAGGGGTAGAGAAGGCACTCATGCCAGTGCGTTTCCAGGTCGTCGCGATAGATGTAGCTGCGCGGTGATGTCCGGGCGATCAAGCGAACCAGGCTGGTATCCAAACGCCGGCGCGGACCGGATCCTGAACCGGTCGCCGGTGGCAAGTTCGGTTGCTGCGGAGGTAAGCCGGCCACGGGGCCGACAGGGAGTTCGATCGGCGTTTGATCCGCGGGAGTGTTCGGGCTGAGCGACTGGCGCTGGCGGGCCTGGAGTCTCTCGGCAGGGGACATCGGCCCGGCGGTGGCACCCCGGTGCGTCGGTTGGAGCGATGGGATGCCCACGGGAGAGCCGCAGCGCGGGCACACCGAGCGGCGCGCCGCCATTTCGTCGCGGGCCCGCAGCCGTTTGCCGCAGCTACAAATGAATTTGATGGCCATAAAACACTTTTCGCCCCCGCATTGGGCGACCCCGGTGCCGGCCGATTCGATACGTGAGCGGAACCGGGAGGGCTCACGGGGCTCGCAGGGTCTTGAGAAAAACAACGAGCTGCGCCTGTTCTCCGGAATTCAACTGGGTGAAGCGCTGGGCCGCGCGCAAGCCTTGGCCGCCATGCAGGCGGATCGCCTCTTCCAGGGTCGGTGCGCGCCCGTCATGCAGGTACGGAGCCGAGTCCGCGATGCCCCACAACGGCGGCGTACGCCATTCGCCGGCTTGGGGCCCTTCCCCGGACTTGAAATCCGGCATCGGCGCCGGCGGATCATTGTACGAACCGCCTCCCTCCAAAGGCTGGCCCATGCGGTGTAAGAGCAGGTCGCTGTACAGCCCGTCCACAGAGCCGAGGTCGGGGGTATGGCAGTCCGCGCAGCCGACACTCCGGAAGAGCCTCTTACCTACCTGTGCCTGATCGCGAGCTACTGGATCAGAAGGCAGACGTTCCATCGGCCGCGACAGCCCAGCGACAAACGCCGTCAGTTGGTCGCACTGTTCCAAGGTTAGGTCCAAGCCCGGAGGCTGATAAGTCGGTTGGCTGAGGGGGCGTGGTTGGGCCTGACCGGGATTGCCCAAGCCTAACTCATTGGCACAAGCGGCCTGAACAAACTCGGCCAGGCCCGCGCTCTGTGCCTTCCAGCCGAAGTGTCCCACGCGCCCGTTGGCCAGGCGCAGGGCCCGCCCGACCGGCACATTTTCGTCATCCGACGGCGCCAGGCCCCATTTCAAGCGTTGGCTGCGCTCATTGGCAATGATGGCGCGGTCGGGAATCTCATCGATCAACTTGGCACCGAACAGCGCAGGCGTATTCCGTTGCGACACATGGACGCCGCGCGGAAACGGCAACCGGGCCTGGTTTCCGGGTAAGGGAAGCAGCTGAGCCAGCGAGGGTCGCCTGATTGCCGGGAGGGCAGTATGCGCCTGGGCCAGAGTTTCCTCCTGGCTGGTCTTGACGGCGAACGAGTGGATGACTCCCTCGCGCGCCTTCTCGTGCTCGTTGCCCGAGCGCACCGTGAAGGTCGTGACATTGTGCTTGAGCCCGCCGCTGCCGCCGGTGCCGCCCTGATGATGGCAGGCGAGACAGGACGTGGCGTTGAAGACAGGCCCGAGTCCGTCGCCGTTGGGCGACAAGGGATCCTGGGGCGTCCACTCATGTTTGAATAAGACCTCACCCGCCTGCGCCATCGCGACATCAATCGCCTGGTGTCGCCACAGCGGCCAGGTTACGGCACGGAGTCCGAGCGGCGTGAGTGCCAAGAGCGCGACCAAGAGATACCAGCCTAGATGTGGCCGATTCATGTGAACACCCTTGTGCCTGATGGGTTGGTGGCTGCCTTCTACCCGGGGCACATTATCTCTCCACGCTTGGCTCAACACAAGATAATTCTGTCACAGTACACCCGCACACCCGGACACACGACTGGACGGACTCCCTTTCGGGCTCGGGAAGGATCCCGACCACCCTCTCCGGCGCGTCGGGCCCGTGAGAGCACGGCGCTACGGTAATCGAGGGGACCTGGGTTGTGACTGCTGGAGAATCGGCTCGCGAATTTCCTAGGAGTTCTCCCGTCCCCGGCCGGACTTTTTTCGATTCGTCAACCACAATCCTTGAAGCGTGCCGCCAATCACGGATTAGATTTGAGTATCAGCCGAAGGATACCGTCCACACGGTTCCCAGGCGATTCGGTCGTCCCCACGACGATAGTTGGCTTCCATCCATTCCGTCTCCGCACGTGCCCGTTCCGTGGAGGAAGCACGCTTCCTCCACGGGAGCGCACGCAGTGAAGGGCTTCCCGATGCTCGAGCTAACACCGACCCGATCTCAAACGTCTGTGAAATGGGATGCCAAGGCGGCGGCCCACCTGCTCAGCCGGGCCGGCTTTGGCGGGACGCCGCAGGAGATCAAACGGCTCGCGGCCCTGCCTCTGGACAAGGCCGTCGACACGTTGCTGGAGGAGGCGAGCGCCGCCGAGTTGCCCCCACGTTCCTCTTGGGTACGCGACGACGCCCCGATCGAGGACCTGGGTGCCTGGTGGTTCGGCCAGATGCTTGGCACCCCGGTGCCCCTGCGGGAAGTGATGACATTGTTTTGGCATGGGCAATTCATCTCGGCCCAGAGCACCGGTTCCGGATCACAGGCGCTGTCCGAACTGAACGACACGTTGCGCCGCCATGCCCTCGGCAACTTCCAAACGCTGCTTGGCGCCATCGGCCTGGGCGAGGTACCCGCTTGCGCTGTGCAGCAGGGTACGACGAGCCGCTTCCTCACCGGGAAACTGATGGACTTCTTCGGCGCCGTCGACCCGCACGGAACCCTGCGCGAACGGCTCGCCAAAGTTTTCGTGGACTTCAAAGCCGCCCTCCGGCCGGTGCTTCAAGCACTGTTCACCGCGCCGGAGTTCTACGCGCCGCCCGCGCGCGGCTCGCAGATCAAGAGTCCGGTTCGTCTCCTCGTTGGCGCCTGCCGGCAATTGCAACTCCACGTCGAGCCCATGACTCGCCTGACCCAACTCCTGGCCGACATGGGACAGCGGCTGTTCCACCCGCCCGAGGGCACGGGCTGGCCTGGCAATCAATCCTGGATCAGTCCCGGCACCTCGGCCATCCGCTATCGCCTCGCTGAAGCCCTCCTGGCCGGCAAGACTCCCGGTGGACTCAAGGTCCGGTTCGTGCCCAACCGACTCTTGCCGCAAGGAGTACCTGCCGATCCGGCCGTGCTCGTCGATGCTCTCGTGGAACGCCTCCTCGTGACGCGCGTGTCGCCGTTTACACGCGAGGCCTTGCTGAGCGCCTGCAAAGGCGTTGCCGACCGGCCGGCTCGCCTGATACGCCTGCTTCTGAGTTCCCCGGAGTACCAAATGGCGTGATGGGTGCATCGCGCCTCTCCTTGAACATGGCGAGCCGAGGGGGATGGATCCCCCCAGCTCGCCACAGCACCACCAACTGGTGCCACTCCCAGAGCCGGCGGCTATCCTATCTCGGGTGTCTTGCCTTCGAGCCAAGGAGCCGTCATGTCTATCACTGCCGTTTCTGCCCAGCCAATTACAGGCGACCTGCATCCCGACCTGGTCATCGTCAGCTCACTCGGTGAGCACATCCGTGGACAGTACGTGCTCGTCCATGTTCGGGACGATACGGGCCGCGTGGGGTTGGGTGAGGCCAGCGTCACCAGCGTCTGGAGTGGCGAGACGCAAGCGGGGACCATCCACCTCATCCACGAAGTGCTGGCTCCCCTGCTGATCGGCGCCGAGCCATTCGACACCGAGTGGATCAGCCGCCGCCTCGACCGGGTGGCCCAGGGCAATAGTTTCGCCAAGGGAGCCCTGGAGATGGCCCTGCTCGATTTGCAGGGGCAGATCCTGGGCGTGCCCGTGTACAAGCTGCTGGGCGGCAAGGACAGCGCCGCCGGAGGGATTCGCCTGAAGTTTGTGGTCGGGGCCGTGGAACCGGAGGTCGCGGCCCAGCGGGCGCGGCGCATGGTGGAGTGCGGCTGGCAGGCGATCAAAGTGAAGATCGGCCGGCATGCCCATCCGCGTGTCGATGTG
>JBGQLF010000770.1:0-5768 GCA_041499985.1 Gemmataceae bacterium | reverse complement strand
GCGAAGTTCGTGGGCTGGCCTTCGTCCTGGCCGAAGAGGGTCAGCAGCATGGACGCCACCACCAGCAGGGCCGCCAGAGCCAGGCCGCCGCGGTTGGCCAGGTGCCGCAAGACTTCTTTATGCAACAGCGTGCGGAGGATGTACCATCTCATAACGATGAACGATGAATGATGAACGATGAATGATGCGGAACGATTCTTGCTTCCATTCATCGTTCATCATTCATCGTTCATCGTTTAAGTAAAGGCTGTGCCGGTGAGTTTCAGAAACGCTTCGTGAAAGTTGAACTCGCGCGTTTGGAGGCTGGCAACCTCTCCCGCGGCGACGTATTGTCCGAGCCGGGCCCGTTCCTCATCCTGTTCCAGATCGAAGACCCGCCGGTCGCCGCTGGCCAGCACCACGTCTACTTTCCGCTCGACGTGCTGCTGCCGCAGTGCCAGGGGCGAATCAAGGGCAACCAAGCGCCCCTGGCAGAGGATAGCCACCCGATCGCAGGCCTCTTCCACTTCTTGCATGTTGTGCGTCGTCAAGAGCACCGTGACCCCCTGGCTGACCAGGCTGCGGAGGATGCGCCGGACGATCGCGGCGGAGTGGATGTCGAGATTCGCGGTCGGCTCGTCCAGATAGAGCAGCTGCGGTCGATGGAGCAGGCCGCGGGCCAGGAGCAGTTTCCGGCGCATGCCCAACGAGTACGCCCGGACCAGCAAATCGGCGGTATCGGTCAACTCGACCAGCTCGAGGCATTCCTCCACTCGCTCTTCGGAAACCTGATACAGCCCGGCGAAAAACTGCAAGTTGCGCCGGCCAGTGAATTCCTCGAAATGATTCTCGCGGTCCGGCACATAGCCGAAGAGCGGCTTGACGCGGTCCCAGCCGTGGACCACATCATGGCCAGCGACCATGACCCGCCCCGCACTGGGTTTGCGCTGACCGATGAGCACCCGCAGCGTGCTGCTCTTGCCCGCGCCGTTGGGCCCGAGCAGGCCGAAGAGTTCGCCGCGCCAGAGCTCCAAGTTCAGGCCATCCACAGCCACGAAGGAGCCATAGCGAACCGTGAGGCCTTCCAGGCGGAGGATGGGATCGAAGTTCATCCGCGTTGCTACTCCCGACAAGGTGCACGGCGTGCCTTTGTGGGGAGTTTAGGTTATTTTGACAAACGGCGCTTGAAAATCGGAAGGCTCCCAGGCAAAGTTCACGGTCAAGGCAATGGAGTCTTTCTAAGCAAATAGGTGTTTGGCTCCTCACGCGTGCCGCCGACAAGGTGGAAGGACGGTTCGTTCTCGACTCGCCAAGTTCCCCCGAAGGGGTCATCATTTCGGCACGCGCCGAATCGCTGGGAGGACGTGCTCCGCCCCCCGAAGGATACGACCGGCCAGTGCTCGGAACGCCTCCACCTCTTGTCGTGTAAACACGCCTTCTGCCGCTGGGTGGGTCCAGTCGCCTGTTGTGTCGTGAAAGGGATACTCGGTGTTTCGGCGCGGTGGTTCGCCTGGTGCCGGCCATCTTGGAGCCAGAGATTCCAGTACCTTGATTCGCGCGCGGGTATTCGAGTCAAGTAGAGTGCGCAATTGCTGCTGGACAATCTTCTTGCCATCCGGGCGCGAAAGGCGGATGAGCATCCTCATGTAAGGGGTGACTTCGTGAGCGCGCCCGACCGGCACATTGGTAAAGCCAGCTTCCCACAGGGCAGCGACCACTGCCTTAATAGCTTTCTCGACGGTTTGCTGGTACTTGGCGACGGGGTGGCACCAGGCCGTACTACCAATCCGGCTGACGGCCTCCCGTTCCCGCTCCGCCGCTTCCCGATCGGAGATGGCCTGTTGCAACCAGGCGTGGGACTCACCCACGAGGCACCTCTTCCTTGCGTCTTGCCGCCGCCCGAATCTGCCTCAGCAGCCGGTCGCCGACAGCATCTTTGTACAAAACCTTGTACGCATCGGCCTGAACCGCGCTCACGACTTCCTTGGCCAGCGGCCAACCTTCCGCAAGCGCCTTCTTGAACTCCTGCGGGTTGGTCAGGACCAAGTGGAGGGGTTGGCTGAAACCCGTCTGGAGACCCGGGACCGATTTGAAGGTCACCTCGAAGAAGTCCCGGTCCGGGTTGACGCTCTCCTCGCCGCCGGCCACTTCGAACAGAAAGATGTCCTCCTGGTCGCGGAGGGGACCATAGGAGATGGCTAGGTGCAGCGGTTCATCTTCCAGTTCCCGGTGCTGCTCCATCAAGGCGCGGATCTGTTGCTCAAACTGAGGGAACCTTTCGGAAGTCCAGGAACCTGCCATTCTTTCACCCTGCTTTCTCGACACCAGTCCGGAACGACCTTTTCGCCGATAGCCTCGTCTCCCAGCAATTATACGCCGGTCTACGGTGGTCAGGTCGGGGCGCTGACATGGGCGTAGGGAAGTGATAGGATTCGGACAATGCCGTACGAGATTCTTGTACACGAAGGGGCAGATGAGGAATTAGAAGCACTCCGCGTCTTCGATCAGCGGCAAATCATTGACGCGATCGAAGAGCACTTGAGCTATCAACCCACGCTGCCCACTCGCCGACGAAAGCTTCTGGAGGCGTTGACACCTACTTTTGAGCACGTGCCACCTGTCTGGGAGCTCCGAGTCGGCCAGTTCCGCGTATTCTACGACGTCGATGAGGCTACCAAACGCGTACACATCCGTGCGGTTCGCCGAAAAGCATCGGGCCAAACGACGGAGGACATCGCATGAAATCCCTTTCGGTTGCGGAGATACTATCGAACCTGGATACCGTCCTGGATTCTGCTCAGAAGGAACGGATTGTGATCACGCGTGGCGGGAAACCCAGTGTCGTGCTGGTAGGCATCGAATCCTACGATGAAGAGGATCTTCGACTGGCTAGCTCGCCGGAGTTTTGGCGTTTGATTGAGGAGCGTCGGACCGGCTCCTCAGTTCCCCTGTCCGAATTGAAAGCTCGGCTTGAAGCAAGAGAGCGTTCCCAAGCGCCGGCCAAGGCAACCAAAAACCGTAGCGGAAAAAGCCCAAACAAGCCTCGAAAGTCCAAGCCCGGTACGGTATCGAGGAGCAAGAAAGGACAAGCGTCTTCCTAAACACAGGAGTCGTGTTGCTCCTTGACCCGAGTCTCGGAATTGCCCATGATGGCGGTCCGTGGCGTGAGTTCATGCCCTCGGGTTGCAACGGGAAGGCTCATTCTCTCTGATGTCGCGCGCTGCTGTCGTTGTGCTCTTACTGCTCGGCTTGACCTCGGAGTGCAGCTCTGTTCAGGCAGAGAATTGGCCGCGCTGGCGCGGCCCGAACGGCAACGCGGTTGCCAACGCCGCCCCGTTGCCGCTCCACTGGAGTGCGATGCAGAACATCCGCTGGAAGGTTCCGATTCCTGGCGAAGGCTTCTCCTCGCCCATTGTCTGGGGACAGCGGCTCTTTCTCACCTCCGCCCTGGAAAAAGGCTCGCGCCGCCTGCTCCACAGCCTGGATCGCGCGACCGGCAAGATCCTCTGGAGCCGGGAGATCCAGGACGACGATCCGGAGCGCACCTCGTCGATGACCGGCCATGCTGCGGCCACGCCCGTGACCGATGGCCAGCGAGTCGTCGCGTTCTTCGGCAATGCCGGCGTCGTCTGCTACGACCTGCTGGGCAATCGGCTGTGGCACCGCAAACTGGGTGAGTTCGATTCCGAGCTGGGCCTGGCCAGCTCACCAGTGCTGTACCGCGATCGTGTGATCCTCGTCTGCGATCATGACGGCAATCGCTTCTCGACTTTTGACTCGTCCCTGATCGCCCTCGATCTTCAAACCGGCCAGACACGCTGGAAGACCGAACGGCCGGACCTGTTTCGCTCGTGGAGTACACCGATTCTCGTGCCCGCCTCCGACGGCAAACACGAGCTGATCGTCAACGGGCAGGATCAGCTGCGGGCCTATGACCCAGAAACCGGCAAGCCGTTGTGGCACGTCGACGGCATGACGGGATGGGTCACGCCCTCGCCGGTCTTCGGGCACGGCTGCATCTTCGCCACCTCAGGCAGGAACGGCCCGATCCTGGCGGTGCGTCCCGGCGGCCGGGGCGCGGTGACCCCGACGCACGTGGTTTGGCAGCACGCCAGCAGCGGTCCTTACGTCTGTTCTCCGGTCCTCTATGGCGACTATCTGTATGTCCATACCGAACAAGGAATCCTCCAGTGCTATCACGCCCAGACCGGCAAGCTTCAGTATCGGGAGCGGCTGCCCGGCAAGTTCTGGGCCTCGTCGGTGGCTGGAGATGGCAAGGTGTATCTCACCAACGAGGCCGGGACCACGTTCGTGGTTCGAGCCGGTCCCCAATTCGAGCTGTTGGCGCAGAACGCGCTGAAGGAAGACTGCCTGGCCTCGCCGGCTCTCTCCGGCGGCGAGTTGTTTCTGCGTATGGAGCATCACCTGTATTGCATCAAGTAGGGTGCGTCGAGTCCCCGGCGCAGGGACGGGGTTAGAGCTAGGGGAAGTTTTTCGGCCGCGATGCTTTTCCTGCTTGCTTTGGCCGCTGCGGCCGGCATGATAGGGGAGCCGCTGTACTAAGTTTCCCTCGGTCTTCGGGCTGGGGGCGGGTTGAAACAGGAAAGGATCCATCTATGTTGCGAACACGCTTTGTCTTGGCCCTGTTCGTGGGAGCCGCGCTCCTGGCCGGCTCCGTCCAGGCGGCGGATGTAACCGCCAGTCTGAAACAGGGCACGCCCGACTTGAAGTCGGCCGGCGTCCTGGCCTTTGCTCCGGAGGGCATCCTTCTGGTTGGGGATCCGCAAGGGGCGGCCATCTTCGCCATCTCCACGGGGGACCAGGCCTCACAGTCTCCCGGTAGCCCCCTGACAATCGAAGGCATCGACACCAAGATTGCCTCCTTGCTGGGAACCGCTCCCAAGGAAATTCAGATCAACGATCTGAAGGTCAACCCGACTTCGGGGAACCTCTACCTGTCGGTGTCGCGGGGCCGGGGTCCCGATGCCATCCCGGTGATTATCAAGATCGATCGCACCGGCCAGATCCAGGAGTTCGCGTTGAAAAACGTGAAGTTCGCCAAGGCGACCCTGCCGAACGCACCGGCTGCGGGTGCCCGGCAGCGTCAGGAGTCGATCACCGACCTGGCCTATGTGGATGGCCGAGTGTTTATCGCCGGGCTGTCGAACGAGGAGTTTGCCTCGAAGCTGCGGTCCATTCCGTTCCCGTTCACCGATACCGACAAGGGAACCAGTGTGGAGATCTTCCACGGCAACCATGGCCGGTTTGAGACGAACTCGCCGGTACGCACCTTCGTTCCGTACAAGATCAACGGTGAGCAGCACCTGTTGGCGGCCTACACCTGCACCCCGCTGGTCAAGTTCCCCATTGCGCAACTGAAGCCAGGCGAGAAGGTCAAGGGCACCACCGTTGCCGAATTGGGCAACATGAACAAGCCGCTGGACATGATCGTGTACCAGAAGGGTGGCAAGGATTACATCCTGCTCAACAACAGCGCCCGCGGGGTCATGAAGATCACCACGGAAAACATCGACAAGATCGACGCCATCACCAAGCCGGTCAAAGGCACAGCCGGCCTGACGTACGAGACCATCAAGGAGCTCAAGGGTGTCGAGCAGCTGGACCGGCTCAACAAGGATCAGGCGGTGTTGTTGGTGAAGACCGGTAGCGGCGCGCTGAACTTGCAGACGATCCCGCTGCCGTGATCGTAGATCGCTGCCATGAGCCCGACGCGCCAGCGAGGGAAACCTGTGTCCCTCGCTAGCGCGTCGGGCTCATCGAGGAGCGCT
>JBGQLF010000769.1:0-5770 GCA_041499985.1 Gemmataceae bacterium | reverse complement strand
CGGTCCCGGAGGCTATCCGAGACAGGGGCGTCACGCTAGTCAGCCACGGCCAGCCCGCGGATAAGCATCGGGTCGTCCTCGTCGATCCTGATAGCGGCCGGCCGTGCCCCGAGGCGCAGCTTGGCGAAATCTGGGTGGCGGGTCCGAGTGTGGCCCAGGGCTACTGGGATCGGCCTGACGACAGCCGTGCGGCCTTTCAGAACGTGCTCGCCGGAATCGGGAACGAACCATTCTTGCGCACTGGCGACCTCGGCTTTGTGCACCGGGGCGAGCTGTTCCTCGTCGGCCGGCTCAAGGATTTGATCATTGTCCAGGGCCGTAAGTACTACCCGCAGGATATCGAAGAGGCGGCCGAGGGCAGTCACCCCGCCCTGCTGGTGGGCGCCAGCGCGGCTTTCGCGGTCGACCTGGAGGGGGCGGAGCAGATCGTCGTTGCCTGCGAGGTGAAGCGCGAGGAACGCCGGCAGCTGGACACTTCCCAGGTCATCCAGGCGGTTCGCGAGGCGGTGGCGGCGGCGCTGGAGCTGCCCGTCTACGGCGTCGTGCTGCTCAAGCCGGGCAGCCTGCCCCGAACCACCAGCGGCAAGATCCAGCGGAGTGCTTGTCGAACCGCATTCTTGCAACTTACCTCGTCGAGCAGAGAGCCGGAGGCAACCGCGCCGCCCGTGGTCGCCTCCCGCACCCCACTCCACTGGGAGCCGATCGCGTTGGAATGCGTCGCCGCCGCGCCCGCCGAGGAACCCGCGCCACCCGATGAGCCTCCGAACTCGCTGAGTTCTCCCGTCGCACTGGACCGCATCACGCTACGCGAAGCGCCGGAGGCAGAGCGTCTCCCCCTGCTGCGCCAATACCTGACCCAACGGCTGGCAGCGATGCTCAAGACGCCTGAGCATTGGCTGGACCTTCAGAGACCGCTGGGCCATCTGGGCATCGATTCGTTGATGTGGATGGAGCTGCTGCTGCAACTCGAAGCGGACCTCGACGTCTCGGTTCCCCTCGAGTCGGTGACGCCCGACACGACGCTCCCGGAGCTGACCGAGGTGATTCTGCGCGAGCTGAGCCGAGAGGCGTAGGCGAGCGCAGAGCGAATCGAATCACCAAGATGACTTCCGTTTTGCGGCAGCGCGATAGGGGCCTGGTGGGTATGATGGACTCGTGCCTGTCACAAACGCGCAGCGCCAGCGAGGGACAACTGCATCCCTCGATGGCGCCGCCGGTTCATGAACAATCAGAGTTGGCGAATTACTTCTTGACCTTGAAGTTCAGCTCCTTCGTTTCGCCATCCTTGAGCGTCACGGCCATGCCTTTGCGGTTCCCCTTGCCTTCCGGCAGCCCATAGCCCTTGTCCGCCTCGGGCGCACCCTGGTTGGCGTCTTCGTGCCAAGAGACAATAGAGATCTCGGCGCCGGCCGGCACGTTCTTGATCTCGAAGCTGCCGTCGTCCTTGGTGATGGCGAAATACGGATGATCAAACACGAGCGCCTTGGCGGTCATCCATTTGTGGATGTCGCAGTTGATGTTGATCACGTCTTCGCCGCTCGACTGATTATCCCGGCATGGCTTGGCGTTGACCACCATCTCGCCCTTGGGCTTCAAGATCTCATTCTTGCCGTCGTTGAGCAGCGCCTTGCCCTTCCAGGCGGTGTTGTGGTTGATCGGCGCACTGTTGAGAACCTTGAACACCTGGCCGGTCTTCTTTTGCGCCTTGGTCTCCGGATCCCAGTAGCTGGGATACAGGGCCACTACATGGGGCTTGAAGGCGCAGAAAGGCTGGTCGATCGTCACTTCTTGCTCGGCCGGCTTGGCCGCGTCGCCGGTGATGTTGAAATAGTGGCCATCCGCCGGCTTCAGCCAAACGACGACGTTCTTCACGCTCTTGTCGGCGCCGATCATCCAGGTGGGATTCTCGGTGTCGCCCTTGAGGCAGTGGTCGCGTTCCTTCTCGTCCTTGACGGCCTGCATGGCAGCCTTGAGATCACTGGACGGAGGCGGGTCCCCATCGTAGGTTACCTTGCCCTTGATGGTGGCCACGCCCGTGGACGCCAGGGCAGTCTTGTCGCCGCTCTTGGCGGAGGCCGACTTGCCGGCATCGCCGCCGCCCGACTTCGCCGGGGGCTTGTCCTTGGTGTCGCCACTGCACCCACTCCCGACCACCAGCATCGCCAACGCGGGTACCAACAGGGCGATTCCACTGAAACGAAGACGTTGCATCGTTGAACCTCCTTGGCATGTTGTCTCATCGTAGCCACAAGCGTCCTCGCTTGTGAGCTGCTCCAGCCCACAAGCGAGGACGCTTGTGGCTACGTTCAACATTTGTCCTCACACTATATAGTTTATCCTTCCAATCTTCCGTGCTATTGCGGCTTCAGCTGCTGCTTGCCGACATCCGCTTCGCCGTTGGCGGGGATGGTGACGGGGAGGCCTTCCTTGCCGCCCGGTCCCCAGCCGGTGGCCTCGTGCCAGATCACGAGACGGTACTTGCCGACCGGCGCCTGCTTGATCGTGAATTGGCCATCGGCGTCGGTCACGGCGTAATAGGGATGGTCAAAGACCCGCACATAGGCACTCATCCACGGATGGATGTTGCACTTCACGGTAACCGGGAAGCGGTCGGCTTTCAGGTTCGGGATCCGGTTCGAGCCCTGCGCGGGCAGGATGACATTGCCGCCTGGATTCTTGAGCGGGTAGCCCGTCCAGTTGACATTGTGAGCGACGGGGCTGCTGTTTTTCGCTACCAAGTCTTGCCCTTCACGCATCGCCAGGGCGTGCGGCTCGAACTTGCAGCACGGTTGATCGATGACGACTTCCTTGTCCTTGATCGGCTGCAAATCCGAATGCACCTTGAGCGGAGCACCGCCCGTTTCCGGTTGCAACCAGACGAAGGCCCAGCGGACGCCTTTGTTGGTCTGGTTCACGACCCATTCTTCGTTGTGGATCGGTCCTTTTTCCAGGCAGTGCTTGCTGTCCTGATGATTCTTGACCGCAGCGATCTCGGCCGCCCCGGGAATGTTGGCGCCGCCAAAAACAATCTGGCCCTTGACAGTACCCCAGGCATCCTCCGCAGCCAGGGTTTGGCCGGTCAGGAACAGCCCCAGTCCGACCAGCAGGCTCAAGACGATCGTGCGAGCGCGCGCATGCATAGTTATTTCCCTCCTTCCCCGGTGGCTTGGGCCGGCCGGTAGTTGCGGTTCTCCGGCATTTCGGCGGCCTTGGGGAGAATCATCAGCACATCCCGCAGCGCCATCACCTGCTCCAGCGTCGTGCCGGCAAACTCCGGATAGAGCGTGGACAGTTTCGTTTTCGGATCGACCTTGTCTGCCGGGAAATTCTGCGGCATCGGCGTCGGATAGCTGATCAGCCGCTCCGGACTGGCGACCCAGCGCAACGTCCATTCCGGCCGCAGCCGCTCCCAGGCCAAATCCAACGGCGGCGCCTGGGCCTGCTTCGGCGGCAAATTGCCAACCTGATGACACCCCAGGCAGGGGGTATTATAGTTGGCCAGCAGCCGATACGCATCGGTGACGTAGGCGTCGCGTGTCTCCCACTGCTGGAGCCGCTGCTGGAAGCCGGCCGCGCTCTTCAGCTTCTTCAGATCCTTCTGGAGTTCGGCGAGTGTGTTCGCCGCCAGCTTCCTGGCGTCGTCTTCCTTGGCGGCCTTGACCGCGGCCTCCGCATCGCGGACCTTGCGTTCCTTCTCGCTGACCTCCTCTTTCAGCAGCTGCTCCCAGATGGGCCGCAGCTCTTCCACGCGCTTGTCGTACAAGCCCTTATCGTGGAGCCGCTTGACATATTCCTTGGAGCGCGTCTCCCAGTAGGCCTCGTCGCGCTGGGGGATGACGAGATACGGATAATTCAGCGTCTCGCCGGGGTTGTTTATCTTGTCGCTGGCGGCGAAGTAGTTGACGAGGGCCGTCGCCTCTTCGTCACTCATATTGAAACGCGGCATCCGCAAGATGGTGTTCGGCCGAATGGCGTGCGGATTGCGCAGGAACTGGAACAGCCACTCGGGCCGTGTTTTGTCGCCTTCGCGCAAAAGCGGCGGCGGCAGCGCAGCCCGGGCGGTCTTGTCCTCGTTGTACAGCTGGCGATCGCGTTGCTTCAGGTACGGCACCAGCAAGTCCGCGAAGGTGCCACCGAAGGGCATCGAGAAGAGCGGCGGCGAGCCAATGATAATATCCGACGGGGGCGTGATCAGGGCCTCGGTCGAGATCCCGACATAGGCACCCGCGGGGATATCGCGGATCTCATTTTGTGGCGGCTTCGTGGTGAAGCGCAGCGCCTCCGTCAGGCGGACGATGAGCTTCTTCTCTTCCTCGCCGGCCGCCGGACCAGGCACCCCGTAAGCCGTGAAGCGATCGGGTTGCGGCGACGGTTGGCCGGACCAGGCATTGTTGGTGGGGAAGGGATGATCCGAAGGCGATTGGGCGTTGCTATAGGCCTGTTCCAGATCGGCCATCACGGCGTCGGTCTTCTTGAACTCGTAGATACCCGACCGCACTTGATGGCAGCCGGCGCAGTTGAACTTGTCGAGAACCTGCCGGCCCTTGACCTCGGCCAGGCGTTCCGTCGGCGGGCTGTAGACGTACTTGGCCGGCATCGGCTCGGCGACCAGGCCCAGGATGAAGGTCATAACCGCTTCACGGCCTTCGGCCTCTTCCATTTCCCGGCGAGCCTGGTAGGTCTCTTCCGATTCGTCCGCCTTCCGTTCGGTGCGGGCGAAGCGGAACTGCGGCATGCGCAGCCGTTCGTCCCATTTGCGCACTCGTTCGTAATCATAGCTCCGCGGCTCGCGCAGCTTCTGATACAAGAATCCCTCGCGCTGATGGTGCTCGAGCAGGTCGAGGAAATACTGCTCATACGGCGGCTTACCGTTCTCGAAGCCGGCCGGCTTGCTGTTCTCGTCCACCAGGCGCGGCACGGGATAATAATGCGTCTGAACGTAGGCATCGATGTCTTCGAACGCCAACCGTTCGGGATCCTTCTTGCCCCAGTCATTCAGCGGCGTGCCGATCGGCTTGGCCGCCTCGAAGCCGGGGATGTCGTGGCAGGCGTAACAGCCCAGTTGGCCGATCGCCTTCTTGCCCACATACAGCTTGAGCTTGTCGGCAGTGAGATCGCCCCCGAGGACGGCTTCGTCGTTCTCGGAGCGGGTTTTGAGCCAGGCTTGAGCCGCGCCTGGATCGTTGCCCTCCTTGCGAGGACTCAGCAGGCCTGCAACCTCACGGCGCGTGCCGACTTTTTCCAGGTAGACGCGTGCCAGGTCCTTGAAGGTCTCCAGTTCCGGTTCCGGCACGTCCGGTCCCGTCCAGTCCACCGGCTGATCGAGCAGCCAGGCGGCGATGTCAGCCGCTTGCGTATCATCCAGGTGCGTGATCGGCATAAAGGTCCGCGGATGGTGCACATTCGGATTCTTGATCCAGTGAATCAGCCAGCGCCGCGCCGAGGCCTTGTCGCCCGGCTTGGTGCCGAGCTTGGCCGCGATCCGGCTTAGGTTCGGACCGAAGTGCACATCATTGGTGACCGCCGGGAAGCCCTGACCGGCCGTGGTGGTTCCGCTATGCATGTGACAGGCGAGGCAGCCGCGTTCCGTGAACAGTTGCCGGCCGTGGACCAGGTCTGGCTTGTAGTCGGCTGGCAGCGGGACATCGGCAATCGCTTCCGGCGTCTCGCGCATCCGCAAACGACGCGCGATGTCCTCCATCTCCTTTTTCTCCGGTTCACTCAGCTTGGGCTGACTGCGTAGTAGTTCCAGGCGCGCGCGCTCGGCTTT
>JBGQLF010000768.1:0-5776 GCA_041499985.1 Gemmataceae bacterium | reverse complement strand
GGGGCCTGGCCGTTGCCGAGGCACCGCCGAAAGTCCGCCGGAAGCTCACCGCTGCGGAGACGTACCGGCAACTCCGGCGCACGCTGGCAATTCGTCATACCAGCGGCCACCGCCTGATTGCGTTGCTGGAGATCATCTCCCCCGCGAACAAAGATCGCAACCAACACGTGGAGGAGTTTGTCGACAAGGCGGTCGAAGCGCTGGAATTAGGCATCCACTTGCTACTGGTCGACCTCTTCCCACCAGGCCGGCACGATCCGCGCGGTATGCACGCGGCGGTGTGGAACCAGTACGATGAAGGACCCTATGACTTGCCAATGGCGGAGCCGCTCACCTCAGCGTCCTACACCGCTGGACCGCCGGTGGAAGCTTACCTGGAGCACTTTGCCCTGGGCAGTGTCTTGCCCGACATGCCGCTATTCCTGCGCTCGGACCGCTACATTCTGGCACCTCTGGAAGAGACCTACCAGGCCGCGTACCGGGGAGTGCCGGCGTTCTGGCGGGACGTCGTGGAGGGGCGCCGCGGCCTGGACGGCTGAGCGAACTGCGGTCTAGCACCTCCCAGGTTCCGGCCGACGGCGGGACGTCCCGAATTTGCGCCTTGGCCATTTCCCATCGCGTCGGGGCGAAACAGCACATCGACCACCTCGGTCGCATGGCCTTGCCAGTAGGACAACCCTTTGGCGGCCCCAACTTTCAGATCCGGAGCTCGCCCCGTTCCCCCCCGAGTTCGGTACCCAAGGCCAGCGGGGAGCATCCTGATTCAAGGTCGGACTTGTGCGGTCTCGCGGACACCCAGGTCACGCAGGCAACGGGCCACGAGGGCGGTCCAGCCGGTCTGGTGGCTAGCCCCGAGGCCTTCGCCGGTTTCCGGATGAAAATACTCGTGGAAGAGCACGAGGTCACGCCAGTGCGGGCTGTCGGCAAAGCGCCGGTCCCGGCCCAAACAGGGTCGCCGGCCTGTGGCGTCGGGAAGGAAAAGCTGGGCCAGACGCCGATTCAGCTCGCCGGCCACTTCCTGGAGATTCATCATCCGGCCCGAGCCGGTGGGGCACTCGACGCGCAAGGCGTCGCCGTAGAAGTGATGGTAGCGCTCGAGCGCCTCGATCAGGAGGTAGTTGACCGGAAACCAGATCGGCCCGCGCCAATTCGAGTTGCCGCCGAACAACCCTGAATTCGACTCACCTGGCACATAGTCCACGCAGTACTCCACACCCGCGAGCTTGCACACATAGGGGCGGTCTTTGTAAATGCGCGACAATGAGCGAATGCCATAGGGCGACAAAAACTCGTTCTCGTCGAGCAGGTAGCGCAAGACTCGCACAAGCCGTTCCCGCGAGGGGATCGCCAGCAGACGGTGGCTGTGGGCATTCTCGCCTTTGGCCTCCATGTAGGCAATGTGCTGGCCAAGATCCTGGCGATGTTCCAGGAACCACTCCATTCGCTTCCGGAACCCGGGCAGGCGCGCGATATCCTCCGACTCCAAGACCTCGACGGCGAAGAGCGGAATGAGTCCGACTATCGATCGGACCCGCAGGGGAGTGGTCGTGCCATCCACCTGCAAATGATCGTAATAGAAGCCATCTTGCTCATCCCACAGGCCCGTTCCACCCAAGTTGTTCATCGCATCGACAATGGCGACGAAATGCTCGAAAAACTTCGAGGCCACATCCTCATATGCGGGATCGACCCGTGCCAGCTCAAATGCCATCGACAGCATGGTGGCGCAAAAGAAGGCCATCCACGCCGTGCCATCCGCCTGGCCGAGACGAGCACCGTTGGGCAGCGGCTTGGAACGGTCAAAGAGGCCAATGTTATCGAGGCCGAGAAAACCACCCGCGAAAAGATGTCTCCCCTCCACGTCCTTGCGATTCACCCACCAGGTGAAACTAATGAGTAACTTTTGAAACACGCGCGACAGAAACAGCCGATCGCGTTCGCCGCGACACCCCGTCATCTTGTACACCCGCCAGCACGCCCACGCGTGGACGGGGGGATTGACATCGGAAAAGTTGAACTCGTAGGCCGGCAGCTGTCCATTGGGGTGCATATACCACTCGCGCAGGAACAGCACCAACTGCTCCTTGGCAAAGTCCGGGTCCAGATGCGCGAACGGGATCATGTGGAAGGCCAAATCCCAGGCGGCGTACCAGGGATACTCCCACTTATCGGGCATCGAGATCACATCGCGGTTGAATAGATGGCCCCAGTCATGATTGCGGCCCTGTTTACGACTCGTGGGTGGAGGCGGCTGCTCGGGGTCGCCCTGAAGCCAGTCCTTGATCACATAGTGATAAAACTGTTTGGACCACAACAGACCTGCGCCGGCCTGGCGGATCACGCGCCGGCCCTCTTCCCAAAGGCCTTCCGGGAGCAGGTCGGCATGAAAGGCGTCGGCTTCCTCCCGACGTTGGGCGAAGACTTGGTGAAACGTGCGCTCCAGAGGTCGCGTCGGGGCCTGGTCCGCGGCGTACAAGCGCAGATCGACCGAAACCTCACTCCGGGCAGGAACCTCCAGCTGGTAATGGGCTGCGGCCTTGGTACCGATCCCCTTGGGATGGATAGCCTCGGCGCGGCGCTGAATGAGGTACTCGTGGAAGGCGTCCTTCGTGTACGGGCTCCCATTGGGAGTGCCAAAGAGCCTGGCACTGTTGGTCTCATTCTCGGTGAAGAGCAAGGCGGGTGCCCTGCCGTTGGGATCCAGCCCCGCCACCCAGTGGAAGCGGCCGAGGCTCGCGTGATCAGCCACCACTTCCTGATCGCTGATTCGCCGCAGTTGGGGCTTGGGCCAGCATCCCTCGTGATCGCAGCCCCAGGACCACGTGTTGCGATACCAGAGCGTCGGCAACAAGTGCAAGGTGGCGCTTGCAGGACCGCGGTTGGCCGCGGTGATCCGGATCAGGATGTCATCCGGCAAAGCCTTGGCATACTCGGCGATGATGTCCCAGTAACGCTCCCCGTCCAACACGCCTGTATCGCTCAGTTCAAACTCGGGATCATGGCGCGTGCGGCGGTGATTCTCCGCGACCAGCTGAGCATAGGGAAAGGCAGCTTGGGGATATTTGTAGAGGGCCTTCAGGTAGGAGTGTGTCGGCGTCGAATCGAGGTAGAAGTAGTACTCCTTAACGTCCTCGCCGTGGTTTCCCTCGGGACCCGTGAGACCGAAGAGACGCTCTTTCAAAATCGGATCTTGGCCATTCCACAGAGCCAGAGCAAAACACAGCCGGCACTCGCGGTCGGTGACTCCCAGCAATCCATCTTCGCCCCAGCGGTAGGCCCGGCTGCGTGCCTGATCATGGGTGAAATAGTCCCAGCAGGAACCGTCCGCCGAATAGTCCTCGCGCACCGTGCCCCACTGGCGCTCCGCCAGGTAGGGCCCCCAGCGCTTCCAGTTGGCGGTGCGGTCGCGGGCTTCTTGAAGACGGTTTTCTTCCGCAGTCACAGGGATCCCCTCTTGCTCTTTGGAATTCAGCGTGTCCAGTCGAACCACCGTTGCAACAGGCCCTTAACAAAGGGCGTTAATCGACTGCGATTGTATGCATCGGCGGTCTTCTTAATGGCCTCCGCCTGCGTCGGATACGGGTGAATCGTTTTCACCAGCGTGTCCAGTCCCAGCCGCCCAACCATCGCCAGCGTCAGCTCCGAGATCATTTCCCCGGCATGCGGGGCCACCACGGTCGCGCCGAGGATCTGGTCACTGCCCGCGCGGACATGGACCTTGACGAATCCCTCCGTTTCGCCATCGAGGATCGCCCGGTCCACCTCGCGCAGCGGCTGCACAAACGTCCGGAGGGCGATCCCTTTCTCTCGCGCTTCGTCTTCATAAAGTCCCACGTGGGCGATCTCGGGATCGGTATAAGTACACCACGGAATGGTCAGGGCGCTCGCCTTGGTCCGGCCGTGGAAGAGAGCATTCTGGATGACGAGGCGTGCCAAGGCATCGGCGGCATGCGTGAATTGGAAGCGCGAACAGATGTCCCCGGCCGCGTAAATCCGGGGGTTGGTGGTCTGAAGCCGATCGTTCACCTTCACACCCTGCTTCGTGTCGTACTCCACGCCGACCGCTTCCAAGTTCAGGCCCTCAACATTGGGTGAGCGGCCCACACCGACGAGAATCGCGTCGACGCGCACTTCGCGGTGCCCCCCGTCAGAGCGGAGCCGCAGCACCTTTTCGTGGCCCTGCTTTTCGACCTGGAGCACCTCGCAGCCCAAGACCAGCTGGATGCCATCGCGCTCAAGGGCTTGCTCCACCACCTGGGCAGCGTCGAGATCCTCGCGCGGCAGGATCTGGACATGCTTGCCCAGCAAGAAGACGGTGGACCCGAAGCGGGCGAAAGCCTGGGCCAGCTCGCAGCCGATCGGGCCGGCACCGAGGACGGCGAGGCGCGGAGGCAGCTCGGTGAGCGAGAAAACCGTCTCGTTGGTGAGAAATCCGGCGTCGGCGAGCCCAGCAATCGCCGGCTTGGTGGCGCGGGCGCCGGTCGCGATCACGGCCTTGCGGAAGCGGAGGGACTGCCCGCCCACCTCGATCGTCTCGGGACTCGCGAACCGTGCCGTGCCCAGGAAGACATCGACGCCCAGCGAGCGGTAGCGCTCGGCCGAGTCGTTGCGGCTGAGGCCAGCGCGAAGGCGTCGCATCCGCTCCATGACCGCAGGAAAGTTGACCTGTGTTCCCGGCGGCACTTCGACGCCGAACGCACCAGCGCCGCGCACCGCTGCGGCCGCGCGCGCTGCCCGGATCAGCGCCTTGGATGGGACGCAGCCCACATTCAGGCAGTCTCCGCCCAGGAACTCTCGTTCAACCAGCGCCACGCGCGCGCCCAGCCCTGCCGAGCCCGCCGCGGCGATGAGGCCTGCCGTTCCGGCCCCGATCACCACCATGTGGTACCGCGCCGCCGGTTGCGGATTGCTCCACTCGGGCGGATGAACATTGCGGACGAGGGTCTGGTTGTAGGAATCCAGCGGTGCCACCGGAATGCTCTCAAACATGGGGCACTCCTTGTTGTTCCAGGGCCCTCTTCGCCAGCCTTGTCACGTAGACGGTGACGGCTATGGTCGCCACCAGGCCGACGAAGAACAACACCTTTTCCGCGGTTCCGCGCTCACTCCTCCCGGTGAACAGCTCGGCCAGATCCTTGCCGGCGGAGCCGAGATAGACGTACACTACCGTGCCCGGCAGCATCCCGATCCAGGACGCCAGCACGTAATCACGGAAAGTGACCTTGGTCAAGCTCAGGGCATAATTCAGCAAGTTGAAAGGAAACGCCGGCGACAGGCGCAACAAGAGGATTATCTTGAACCCCTGTTCGCCGATCGCTCGGTCGATGGCCCGGAACTCTGGCTTGCGGCCAACCTTGGCCTCGATCCACGGTCGCGCCAGTGTTCGCCCGACGAGGAAGGCGGCGGAGGCGCCCAGGGTGCTACCGATGGACACGGCCACCGTTCCACACACCAGGCCGAAAGCAAACCCGGCCCCGAGTGTCAGCAGGGATCCTGGGATTATTAGGACACTGGCCGGAATATAGGCGGCGCTCAAGACAACTGGCGCCCAGGGTCCGAGTTCTTGAATCTGGGTTAGTAGCGCGAAAACATACGCCGTGACCGGGAGGAAGACCAAGCTTGCCCCACTGGCGACGACGAGCGCCCCAAGGATGACCAGGCGGAACGCGACTCTCTTCATGCAGTCTCCCGTGTGCGGCGCGGACCTCGATGTCTTCGACGTTCAGCCGGCGTGGATGGTTACACGCAATAAGGTCCTCCCGCTCTGGGCCTGGTT
>JBGQLF010000767.1:0-5781 GCA_041499985.1 Gemmataceae bacterium | reverse complement strand
CCCGGATTCCTCCATGTCACCGGTGCTTCCCCGCGCCGTTCTTTGCAGCCAGTCGTGAACTATAGTGTAAATGGCAGAGATGGCGACCTCAGGCACGGAAGCGGTAGAGCGCCTCTCTGTTCCCTCCCCCAGCGCCCCAAGCTCGAGCCGGGCGTACCGGCCTAGGTTCCGCACTTATCCGATCGCGGCCTGAGGTCGCCCACGGGCCCCTGCGCTCCTTCAGAAAGGAGAAACCTTGCGTTCCATCGCTTCTCTCGTGGCATGGTCGATGAGGCACCGCTTCCTGCTGGCGGCAACCAGCAAGGCCCTGGCTCTCCTGTTGTTCCTCACCCCCGGAGCAGCTCGAGCGGATTTCCTCAGCGTCGAGACCAATTTCAACAGTGTTTCGCCGGGACTGTCGGGCTTTCTGTACAGCTTCAATGGCAACAACTCCCTCAGCACCACGGCCGGCGTGTTCAATTTTACGACCATCGTCGGGGGCAATACCAACCTCGGCACGTTTCAAACGATCTGCATCGACCTGTCGCAGTTCACGAATAACCCCACGCTTTACACCCTGAAACCCCTGGAGGACGGCCCCGTGCCGGGGACCGGGACAGGTGGGTTGAATGTGAATGGACCCATGGGCACCACCAAAGCCAATGAGCTGCGGGAATTCTGGGCCGAGAACTTCAGTTCCATAGGGAACGACAACATCAAGGCGGCCGCCTTCCAGATCGGCGCCTGGGCGATTGTCTACGACAATGACAATGACCTGAATGTCAGCGACACAGCGGATAATTTCTACGCCCGGACGCAAACCGACTCAAACCTCACCAATGCCGTCACGATGGCCCAGAACTGGCTGAATGCCCTGAATGATAGCGATGTGACTGAGCAATTCGAGAATCGGTTGGTGGCTCTGACCAGTGATACGTTCCAGGATCAGATCGCTCTCGGACCCATCCCCGAGCCGTCCACGCTCATTCTCTGTGGAATCGGAGGTGCTACGCTGGGCGTCTTCGCCTCCTTTCGGCGACGCCGCCGGCTGATCGCCTAACCTGAGAAGGTTGCTTGTTTCAGGGCCGCGCCCCAGCGCGGCTCTTGTTTGTCACGCGCCCCCCCCAGCGCAAAATCCTCAAAAGACCGTGTACGACTCGGCAGTCAACGTGGGGCAGGCTTTCCAACCTGTCGGGTGCTTCCGGCAGGCTGGAAAGCCTGCCCCACGTAGTCCCGGCAACAACTCCTGGTGCTGGTTTTCCGATATCCACAAACGGCACTCCACGGCAGCCATCCTTAAACCACCCCTTACTACCGCAAGACTAGACATAATAGGAGGAGTATTCCTCTCCTTGCTCCTTTCTGGTTTGCATGCTAGTCTTGCACGGGAAGCAATGTTTTACGCGGCTGCATGATACGGCTTGAAGGGTCCACACTCGGAAGAGGACGGGCCATGCTGGCGCAATTATCCCCAGATGTCCAGGCCCCGGGAGACTGGTCCGTCCAGGCCGATGGAGACTGGTGGTTTACCCTCCTCCTCCTCTGGGTGATCGCCGCCGTGCTCTTCTGCGGCCTCAGCATTCTCCTCAACCAGCTCCCCATTTCTTTCCCCGTTCGCGCTTCGTCCAGGAAGGGCGCTCGGGGGCTGGACAAAAAGCTGCCGAACAACTCTCCGACGGAGGAGCCTTCCCAGAGGCCGGTTCCTCCCCGCCCTTCGAAGCCGATGCGTGTCCAGAAGAGCCTCAAGGAGAAACGGGCCTTCCTGCGCCGGCAGGGAAAACCGATTCGGATTTTCCTGTCGAACGCCGAGGCGACCCAGGAACCAACCCCGGGCTGGGTAGTGGACCGCTCGCGGGGCGGATTATACATCGTGGTACGCCAGCCGGTGCCGGTGGGCACGTTTCTGAATATTCGGGCGGCCCATGCGCCCGATACCAGTCCCTGGGTTCGCGTGGAGATCCGGCGGTGCCGGCCACGAGGGAAGCGCTGGGGTCTGGGCTGCCGGTTCGAGCGCGAGCTTCCTTGGGGCGAGCTGCTCCTGTTCGGCTAACTTCTCCCCGCGCAGGCCGAGCAGCCCCGCACGGTCCCGCGTCTTCCGTTCTCATCGGGTCGGCGCCTTTGCAAGCCCGCCCGCCTTTCCGGATCGTTGCCAAGGTGACCGTCATTGGGTGCACTTGCCCGTCCCAGAATACGGTCGCCTGGACCATGTCTCCGAGCTGTCGCAAAGGGTGGGTCTGGCAGGCAGCCCAAGCTCAGGCTACACTAGTCCAGGGTTGAACCGCCCCTAAAGAAGACCCGCGGGCGCCCTCCCGACGGGAGAAGTAAGCCCGGCCGCGCGCTACCGGCTAGGCTTGGCGATGCCTCCGCAGGTAGCCGCGGCTTTTGCTGGAACCGAAAAGTTTCTGCAAGCAATCTTGGCCGCGTGCCGTCGACCGCACGGATGGGGGAGTTCATCGGCCCATGGCCATGGCCTCCTCCTGCAAGGAGAAGTGAAGCATGAGATTGCAGCAGCGTCGTCCCAGCATGCTCGTCTTGGGTATTTGGCTCATCGCCCAAGGACTGTTCTTCCTGATGCCACTTTTTTCTGGAGCGGGCAGCCTGCTGGCCCTGATTGGCGTGGTGGCGGGCGTCTTGATCTTGATCGACCGCTAACGGTGCCTGGCCGCGCGTTACTGATTCTTGAGCCCGACGCGCCAGCGAGGGAGGCGGTTGGCCCTCGCTCGCGCGTCGGGCTTATGAAACTGAACCAGTGAACTCTACGCCGCTGCTGCTGAATCGTTGCCTTTTCATGGCCGCTGTGGTCGACGGCTCCGGTCTATTGACCTCATGCCAGGTGGGTAAGACAATAAATCTCCGAACCACTTTCGATCCCACCGACACTGACCCGTGGAGCCTCCGTCATGCGTCCGACCCGCTTTTTGGCAGCCCTCTTCCTGGGAATGACCGTCCTCCTCGGCCCTCCGCGGGCCGCCGAGCCTCCGCGCAACACCGCCCCGGGGGTGGATGAGAAGTCGGCCTCTGTGTCGACCCGGCCTGATGAGCCGCTCCCGCCAACGTCGATGCCCCGCGACTACGTGGGCCCCAGGCCGAAGCCTCGGTCCGCCGCCGAGGTCGATACCGTACTGGCCGGTGCCCCGAACCCGCCTCTCCCGACGCGCCCGGTCCGGGTTGTCCTCGTGGCCGGGAAGAAGGACCACGGCAAGGGGGAACATGACTACCCGGCGTGGCAGAAAGCGTGGACGGCGCTGTTCGAGCTGGCGGACAAGGTCGAAGTCGGAACTGCCTGGGAGTGGCCGGCCCGGGAGGAGTTCCAGAGGGCGGAGGTGCTGGTGTTCTACCAGCACGGGGACTGGACCCCCCAGCGGGCGGCCGACATCGACGCCTTCCTGGACCGCGGCGGTGGGCTGGTTTACGTCCACTGGGCGGTGGACGGACGGGACGACGCCCCGGGGTTCGCCAAGCGGATCGGGCTGGCCTCCCGTGGCGGCAAGATCAAGTACCGCCACGGCCCGCTCGACCTCTCCTTCAACAAGGATGTCAAGCATCTGATTACCCGCAATTTCGACCAGCTGCACCTGGTGGACGAGAGTTACTGGATGTTGACCGGGGAGTTGCCGGCGAACCGCGTCCTCGCCACGGCGGCCGAAGACAAGGAGCCACGGCCGTTGTTCTGGACGATCGAGCCGGCCAAGGGCCGGGTGTTCGTATCGATCCCAGGACACTACTCCTGGACGTTCGATGATCCGCTCTACCGGGTGCTGCTCCTCCGCGGGATCGCGTGGGTCGCCCGGGAGCCGGTCGATCGGTTCAACAACCTCGTCTGGCCCGGGGCCGACGTGACCAAGTGACCGGGCGGACGCGACGAGGGCCAACCGATCGCTGAGGGACAACGGTCCGAGAGGAGGCCTGGCAAGGGGATTTCCACACCGTCATCGCCATCCGCCGAGACGTTCCAGGACAGCCACCACCACGCTCGCTGTGGGAACCGCGGTGTTGAGCGACAGGACATCCGCCCTGAGCAGATCTTCTGCGGAACCTAGCTCCTTTTCTTGAAGATCGTAAAACTCAGGCCGGGCATCCGAAATGTCTTCCTGACGGCGAAGTCGGTCCGCGATGCGTGCCAGGGCCACTTCACGCGGACAACGGCACCAGAGGATGTGGATCGCCGCACCACATTCATGAGCCAGGGCTCGTGCCTGTTGGCGGTGTTGCGGGTCGAGGAAGCTGCCGTCCAGGACGACCGAGACGGCCTCGTGGAGCAAAACACTCGCACGCCGGAACAATTCCTCATAGGTTTGCTGCGTCCTAGCCGGGGAATAGATACCCTGTTGAAAGGGCGCCTCGGGATCGCGCCGGCCGACCAATGCATGACGCAGCGCATCGCTGCGCAAGATTTCCAGACCGAGCGTCTGGGCCAAGGCCGTCGCTACCGCGGATTTCCCGCTGCCGCAGGCGCCGACCATCACCACTAGCTGGGGCCTGGCAAAATCAGTCGCATAAAAGCCGGCCAGCTGGAGATAGCGGTGGGCCCGCTGGCGCGAGTGAGCGGCCGCTTCACAGGACTGCTGCTCGGCCCGCAACAGCTCGACCTTGGCACGGATGCAGGCCCGATAGGATTTGTAAAAACTGACCAGCGCCTCGGGGACGGCATCCGGGCTGCGTGTCTGATAGCCTTCCATCAAGGCCTGTCCTAACTCCGGGGCCCCGAGGAAGTCACATTCCATCGCCAGAAAAGCCAATTCATTGAGGACGTCCGCCGCTCGCAAGGACAGCGCGAATTCCACGCAGTCGAAGACCACCGGCGGCTGGAGTAGGCAGACGTGTTCGGGTCGCAAATCCCCGTGCCCTTCGCGGATACGGCCGGCCTGGATGCGCTCGTCAAAGATCGCGGGGGAGAGGTTCAGGAATTGCAGCTGGCTGGCACGTACGCGCTGGAACAAGGCCAAGGGCAATCCGTGCTGGGCTGCCCCGAGCACTTCTAGATTACCGCGGACGTCTTTCTCGATGGCGCTACGGGTGGCGTGCTGATCGATCTCGGGCCCACGCGGAGCTCGGGCATAAAACGACAGCAGCACGTCCAGCAGGGCCGCCATGTCCTGGGAAGATGCCTCGCCCCGCCGGATCATGCCGTCCAGCAGGCGTTCCGCGGGCAGCCGTTTCATTTCCACACAATAGTCTACAGCCGTCCCTTCGCCGCCCAGGTGCAGCTGCCCGTCCGCGCCCCGCGTGATTGGCACCACGCCCAGGTAGATCCCCGGGGCGAGCCGGCTGTTCAGACGCACTTCCTCCGCGCAAGCTGCCTGGCGAAGATCCGCAGTACTGTAATCGAGAAACGCGAACCGAACAGGTTTCTTGAGCTTGTAGACGTACTGGTCCGTCAGGAAGACCCAGGAAATGTGCGTTTCCAGCACGGTGACGGTAGCCGTGGGCCGAGGATAGGCATCCGGGCGGGATAGAAAACATACCAGGTCCGTGGAGTGGACCGGCTCCTGCGCCGGCAAAGGCATGGAGGGACTCCTCTCCCGATTCAGGGGGTCCGCCTTACTCGTCACCGCATCGCGGTAGCGGCCAGGACCTCGGGGACCGCGTTGCTACCTTACTTCGGCAGTTCCGCGGGATAGTTCTTCCCCACGTCTTCAAGAACCAAGACCCAGTCGTCCTTCTCGCCGCGGGATGGGGCGACAAAATCCCGGACCCCTGCCTTGGCGTACTCTCCGATCGACAACCAGGTTCCCTTCCGGGGGTCATACCACTGTGCCTTGACGGCTTTCCCGGAAAGTTTGTCCAGGTGGATGCGGACTG
>JBGQLF010000766.1:0-5787 GCA_041499985.1 Gemmataceae bacterium | reverse complement strand
CCCGTCAGGAAACTGCTCCAGGCCTGAAAGCTCCAGGGCGGTAGGGTGGAGCGCAAGGGACCGTGCACGCCCTGGGCCATCAGCTTGGCCAGGTTCGGCAGTTTCCCCTCCTGGACCCAGGGGCGAATCAGATCGAAGGTCGCCCCATCCCAGCCGGTCAGAAACACGCGCTGCATCTTCTTCTCCTCTCGGCAAAGTTACCTACAATGATGATCCACAATTACGAATTATCATCAAACGAAGATAGGCCGTATCACTTGTCCAGCCGGGGAGGAGGGGTTACCTTCTTGAGCAACAGGACCACGACCTCGCTCAGATAGCGCAGCTCGTAGTAGTACGCATCAATGCACAAGCCGGCGTCGCGCACCTGCTGACAGAGGTCGTTCCAGGTGGAGGGTTCCTTGGGCATGGGCACGCCGGCCACACGCTTGAACTGAGACACGACACGATAGAAAGGCGTCGAGAACGACATGTTCAGGATCACGAAGCCGGTCGTCACCCGAGCCAGTTCCTGCAAGATGCGCTGGCGCTGGGCTGTCCCGAGGTGGTTGAACAGGCGGATGCAGGTGACGAGGTCGAAGCTGCCATCCGGCAGGTCGAGGGCTTCGAGATCGAGCTGGCGCCAGTTGATCTGCTCGCCGTAGTGAGCCAGTTTCCGCCGCGCTCGCTCGAGCATGGGCAAGGAAAGATCGCCGCCCGTTACGGGCAGCCCGTCGTCTAACAGAATTTCGGTGATCCGGCCCGTCCCGCAGGGAGCGTCCAGGACACGCGGAAACGGTAGCTGGCGGAGCACATGCGCAAGGGCCCGGCGGATGGCTCTCTTCTCAAGAGCGTCGATCGTGCGACCGCGCACGCCGCGAAAACGCTTTGCATCATAGGAGGCGGCGACGGCTTCGATCTGGTAACGCTCTCTGGCATTGGCGATATTCATAGTGACTTCCTCAATTCTTCACGAAGATGGGCTGAAAAAACGGCTCTTCCGTTTTCAGGTGCGGAGTCCGCAACGTAGAACGGAATTCATTCCGTTCGGGCGCCTTGCGAACGGAATGAATTCCGTTCTACCCACCCAAAAACGGAAGAGCTGAAAAAACGCGAGCCGATGGGGCCCGATCGAAGGGGGGCGGTCGCACCCGTGGGACACGCGCTTGGGCACAGTAGGCTGAAGCTTGCTCAAGATCTCAGATAGATCGATGAGGTGCCTTCCCATTCATAGTTCACGTGGCCAGCCGTTGCAAACGAAAGTGGCCCGAGAGCAAAAACCCTCCCAGAACCCGGCGCTCTCCGTGAGCGCCGGCGCGTTGCTTCCTGCGAGCTGCAATTGCCCAAATTCTCCATTTTGCCCTGTTTTCGGACTCGGCCGTCCCCATAATCTGTATTACCATCTTCATAGTTATGTTATCAGTTATTCCCCAACTCCTGGATCTCCCTAGTTTTTCATCGAAGAAAGCGGCATCCGACGGGGCCTCAAGATGAGGCAACGCTCGGCCCCGGTAGAAAAACAGCGTGCTCAATTTGACACGGCGCGGTTGCAAGTCTAAGGTTGGACTACGAAATCGCTGCTGGTCAATCCTTCCCGTCTTTGCCCAGCATCCAAGTGGTCGATCCCGTTCTGAATTCATTATCTTTTTCGTCCCTAACTCGGTTTGGCCTCGAGTTCAGCGCTCCCCGGTCCCGGCGTCCTGGCACAGGAGCTTGGCCGTTGGTGCCTGCGCTCGAGGTAGGCGGCTCCAAGCCGCAACCGCCGATCCAAGCTCCCATTCCGGGAAGCTCACGGGCCGATGGGTCCATTAGGGATTAAGAGCATGAGTGAGGATATTAGGTCCCTCAATCACTTCAAACTATCTTTTGAAGGTTAAGGAGGCAGGAAAAGATGGGAGTCCACGTTGCTTCGGTGGTGGAACTGGAACGACCTCTCTTTGGCCAGTTGGTCCGCCAGGTCGTGAAACTATCCCGAGAAGATCTCGAGACCTGCCTGGAGCTCCAGCGGCAGATGGATGGCCGATTGGGGTTGGGACAGATCATGCTCCAGCGGGGCCTGATCACCCGAGGAGAGCTGGCCCGCGTGCTTCAGTTCCAGGCGCGCTGGGTGGCCACGGCGCTCCAGGGAGACATGGGTTCCGATCTCTTGCCGTGTGCCACGTTTCTCTCGGTCTGCCTGCCGGCTTACAATGAAGAAGCCAACATCGAAGACACTCTCGATGCCGCTTGCGCTGTCTTGCCGGAGTTTGTGCAGCGTTTCGAGATCGTCGTAGTCGATGACGGTTCGCGCGATCGAACCGGAGAAATCGTAACCCGGTACGCCCGCCTCGATCCGCGTGTGCGGCTGGTGCGCCACGAACGCAACCGGGGATACGGGGCTGCCGTCACGAGCGGCTTGCGGGCCGCCCGGGGCGACCTCGTGTGCTTTGCGGATTCCGACGGACAGTTCAGCTTTCTGGATCTTCCCCAGCTGTTGGTGCAACTGAAGACCAATGATGTGGTGATCGGCTACCGTTCGCAGCGGGCCGATCCCTGGCACCGCCGCTTGAATGCGTGGGGCTGGAACCGGCTCGTCCGCTTGCTCCTGGGAGTGCGTGTCCGCGATGTGGACTGTGCCTTCAAATTGTTCCGGCGCGAGGTCGTCGATCGGCTCCGCTTGACGGCCACGGGAGCGGCCATCAATGCCGAGATCCTCACGCAATGTGTCCACGGTGGGCTGAGGATGTGTGAGGTCCCTGTCGCTCACTACCCCCGCTGTCACGGGGCGCCGACGGGAGCGGCCTGGCGCGTCATCGCGCGGGCGTTCCGAGAGCTGCCGCCCCTGTTGAAATACCGCTTCGGCTCCGCGCTCTTGCCATCCGAGGCCACTGCCAGCGCGGTTTCATCCGACCTCCCATCCGGCCAAGCACAATCCCTGAGCCTGATGCCAGGAAATAACGGACTGCCCGGGCGGGACTTGGACCAGGGAGTGGAGAGACGCCCCGCGAAGTTGCTACCCAGCGTCGCAATGGCGCGGAACCGCCTGGCAGCTTGGCCATCCAGCAGACCGACCCAACGTGGACCGCTCGAGGCCCCCCTGAAGGTGTGCATGCTGGCGGCCTGTCCCTTCCCCGCGAACCACGGAACGCCGGGCTCGATTCGCGAAATGGCCGAGGCCATCTTCGATCTCGGCCATGAAGTCCACCTGGTAACCTATCACTTTGGGGAGGACATCCCCGTGCGCGGTCCGCGGCTGCACCGCGTGACACCCTGGACCCGCGAATCCACCATCACGGTGGGACCCACGGTGCGACGGCCACTTTATGACTTGCAAATGGTCTTCAAAACCCTTCAAGTCATCCGCCACCATGCGCCGGATCTGATCCACGCTCATGGATACGAGGCCGCGCTCGTTGCCTGGCTCTGCCGCACGGTCACGGGGTTGCCGACCGTTTACAGCGGCCACAACACCATGGCGGACGAACTGCCCAGTTATCAGTTCATCCGCCCGCGCTGGCTTGCCAAGGCTCTGGCCAAGGGCCTGGACATGGTAGTCCCTCGGCTGGCCGATCGCTGTCTGCCCCATAGCACCAATATTGAGCGCTTCCTCCACGACATGGGACTTCAGGAGCGTACCGAACCGATCGTCAACTTTGGCATCGATGTGGATTGGATCGCCCAGGGCGATGGCACCGCCGTGCGCCAACGCTATGGCCTGGGTTCCGGTCCGACGGTCCTGTACACGGGCGTGCTGGACGAGTTCCAGCGTCTCGACCTCCTTCTGGAAGCCATGGACCGAGTCTTGTGCCACGAGCCCGATGTGAAATTGCTCATCGTCGTGACCGTCCCTCAGGTAAAACACCTGGCGGCGATCCGCCGGCGTGCTGCCGAATTGGACATTGACCAGCACGTGCTACTTACGGATCCCCAACCGTTGGCTCAGGTTCGCGACTTCCTCGCGGCCGGTGACATTGCCGTGGTTCCACGGCCCCGTGCTCCCGGGTTTCCAATCAAACTGCTGAATTACATGGCGGCTCAGAAGCCGTGCGTGCTGTTTGCCAGCTCCGCCAGTACGGGGATTCTCCACCGCAAGAATGCCATGCTGGCCGCTCGGGACACGAGTGAGGCCCTGGCAGAGGCAATCCTCGAACTCATCCGCAATCCCGGATTACGCGATCAACTTGGCCGGAACGGCTACCGGTTCGTCCGCAGATTTCACGATCGGCGCGTGATCGCTCAAGGGGTTTGCGACGCCTATGCTCATACTCTCGCAGCCGCCGGACGCGTCCCTTCCGGGCAACCGCACTTCTTTCCCGGAGTTTCGCCCTCTCCCGCCCCAAGCCTGGGACTGACCAGCATGGGCGCCCAGGATCATTCCCGCGCGGAAACTGTGGAGGAGGGTCACTTGGACATGGTCATCTGACCTCAGCGCTTCCCAGGGCGCGAAGAATAAGCTGGCCGAGCTTCGAGCTCGAAAGTGATGTCAAAGAGATGGGAACGGGTCATGTCGCAGGTGTTGAGAGAGCGGACCATTCGAGTTGGCAGAGCGGAAACGCAGCCTGGTTGTTGTTCCGGCACCATGCCGGGATCGGTTCACCGCATCCTTCGCAACAGCATGCTGAACCTGGGCGTCCAGGGACTCTATGCGGTCTTCTATCTGCTGGTCATTGCTGTCCTCGCGCGCAGCCTTGGCAAGGAGGGATTCGGTACGTTTTACACCCTGTTTGCCTTGATCCTGATCGTGCAGTTGGTCTTGGAGGCAGGCGTGGGCACGGTCTTGACGCGTCGCATTGCCCGGGCGCCGGAGCTATGGCGCGAAACCGTGGCCGAGGCCGCTGGACTGTTCTCGCTGATCGGGCTGGCGTCAGCGGCCGTGTTCCTTGCCCTGGGAGGCCTGTGGACCTGGTTCCAGGGCGATTCCGCCCTGCTGCTCTGTTTTGTGGCGGGAGGAGTTGTCTGCGCGGCTATGCAAATCCAGCGCTTCTGTGCCGCGGTCTTCGGTGCTTTCGAGGTATTCGGCTATGACAATGGGGCGCGGATTCTGCAAGGGGGGACGCTTGCCCTTTTGGTGCTCGGGCTTGTAGGGCAGGGGTCGGCCGATCTCGGGTTTGTCCTCGCGCTGCTCGCCCTGAGCCATGTCCTGGCCGCACTCTTTCTTGTCGGCGCCCTGCAAGGGCGCTGGCGCTGCCTTGCCTGGCGGCTGCACTGGTCGGAGGTGAGAAGTTGGCTTGCGGAAGCGGTGCCACTGGGATTGGCCGACGTGGTGCGCGGGCTGAGCTGGCAGATCGACACGGTGCTGCTGGGCTTGCTCCAACCGGCGGCGGTCGTGGGCATTTACAGTGTAGCCTACCGCCCGCTCGGGCCCATCCATTGGGTTCCCCTGGCCATCCTGACGGCGGTCTTTCCCTCCTTCGCCCGCATGGCAGGAGGGGATCGGGTCGGACTCCAGCGTACGCTCGCCACGAGTATCCGGTTGTTGTGGATGACCAGCCTTCCCATTGCCATTTTCTTCTGCGTCTGTGCGGAGCCGGTGATCCTGCTTCTCGCCGGCCAAGAATACCTCGAAGCGGCGTTGCCGATGCGTCTGGTGATCTGGATCACCAGCATGTCGTTTCTGTCCTACCCGTTCCGTTTCTTATTCACCGCGCTGGATCAGTCGCGAATGTATGCCAGGCTCGTCCTATCCATGCTGGCCTTCGAGGTCGTCGGCCTCGCGCTGTTCCTCCCGAGGTGGAGCTATTGGGGCGCGTGTGCCAGTCATCTGCTCAGTGAAACCTTTTTCACGATCGGCGGCCTGATCCTTTGCCGCCGTCTCGGGATGGGTGGGAT
>JBGQLF010000765.1:0-5787 GCA_041499985.1 Gemmataceae bacterium | reverse complement strand
GTAGTCCCAGAAGCCGATGGCGTTGATCGTCGGCAACTCGCGGACGTACGCCTTAGGCACGAGCAGGATCGGCTTGTTGTTGTGCGGGTTGATCGGGAGCCGGGCCGACGCCGCCGCCCACACCTCCAGGTCGAAGTTGTAGTAGGCCCGCAGGATTCGGACCTCGATGGTGGGGATCGATGGGTGGCAGTCACAGACAGCCTGCGTGTACTCCATCAGCCGTTTGCGTAGCAACCATGCGGTGATGTCCGAAATCCGGTCGGGGCCGATCCCTTCGCGCAGTATTCCGATCTCCTCGAAGTGACTCAGGCGGACCAGGCCGGCGCCGATGGCCTCCTCCAGAGCACCGGCGATGTCACGGGCGATCTCCTTGCCCGACCCGGAGCCGCGCGTTCCGGTTGCGGTGTACCCCAGGCACAGGTCTTGCACCTCGGGGAATCGCAAGTCGCTCAGCGCCTTCTTGTACGAGAGCGATCTCTTGTCGCCGTTGGCGGCGGCGATCATCTTGAACATCGAGTTGAAGAACCGGATGATCTCGTCATGGCTGCCGACGAACTCGCCGCGCTCGGCGGCGTAGATCAGGAACGGATCCATGAAGAGCGGCGTGTCGAGGGAGAGGACGGGGTCGAACCAGTCGTCGGCGGTCCCCCGCGGGATGCTGAATTGCTCGGTGAACTGCACTACCGCCTCCGGTGGTTAGATCATGGGGATACCTTCCATATGCAGCTTCCTCAGGCCCCAGGGTCCCCGCGCTTCGCGGGAGTGGCGACGAATTAGGACGCTTCATCATCATTATACGCGGCATGGGTAAGGCGCACTAACGGCGTAGGGCGTACGGCCTGCGAAGATTCGATGAAGAATGCTGGCGTCACTCGCAGCATCTTACGCAAATCTCCCATTTTCAAGCAGAGCCGTCTTTCCAGGTCTTCGATCATCGTGTTCCGCGCAGCCGGAACGCGAGATTCTGTCGGGCAGCGGCCTCGGCAACGATCGCGTCGTAGTAGAATGGCGAAACTCTCCTGACGCGCGTCTTTCGAACGGAATGGCAGCGGGTGCTCTTGCCTTCAAAGCCGTGTCTTGGACCGAGCGAGCCTGCCTCTGGGGCAGGCGCGCCGCGACTTGGATCTCCCGGATTCTGCGAGGGAGTGCCCCTCACTCCACCACAATCGAAATCCTCTCCACAATATTCCGCGTCACCTTCTTCTGCCGCCGGTCGTAAAGCCGCGTCGTCCGCGGGCTGCTGTGCCCCGCGAGATACTGCACGTCATCGAGCGGCACGCCCTGAGTTAGCAGATCGGTAATAGCTGTGACACGGAACGAGTGCGGCGATAGCCGCGTGGGCAGTCCGGCATCCTTGAGCCGCCGCTTGACCAGTTCGCACACGGCTTTGGCGGTCAATGCCCGCACCGTCAGCTGCCGGGTCCGGCGGACGGCCGAGCGGAACAAGGCCAGGTCCTTCGGCTCCGTCTCCAGCTTGGCTGCGGCAAGGTAGGCCAGAAGAATGCGCTGCAAATCAAGCCGCACCGGGATTTCCCGGGACTTGCCACCCTTTTCGTGGAACCGCAGCACGTACTGCTCGCCGTCGAACTGCAAATCCTGAAACCGTAGCCTTGCCAGCGCCCCGGCGCGGCAGGCGGTATAGGCGAGCGTGGCCAGCACGGCGCGGTCGCGTAGGCCCACCACGCTGACGGCCTCGGTGCCGTTCCGCTTGTCGATGGTTTTGATCGAGTTCAGCAGCGTGCTTGCCTGATCGAGGGTGATTTCCGGGGTTTTCCCTTCGATCACCTGCTCCTTGACGCCCTTCACCGACGCTGCCGGATTCAGGATCACGACATGACGCTGCACGAGGCGGTCGAAAAAGCCACGCAGCGCCGACAGGTGCAGGTTGCGCTTGGCCGCCGAGCCACCCAGACCGACGAGGTACTTGCCGACCATGCCGGGGGTGATGTGGGGCAACGCCGTGCCCTGGCTGTCGCACCAGGCCAGGAACCGCCGCACCGCTGCCTGATAGGCCCGTTGTGTGTGCGGATTGTGGTGTTCAGCGTAGAAGAATTCGTCCCAGGCGAAGCTTGCCGCTGCGCCTGCCTCCGACACCAGCCGGGGGGCGGCCAGTGCCACTGATGCCGTCCGCACGGCCGGCAAGGTAAGCGAGTCCGAGGCAGTCATCCGGCCCTCAATTCATGCGCCACTTGGAGAGCAAGTGGATGTCCGGGTGATGGGCAGCAGCTCTCTTGAAAAATGGCTCATCGGCGGTGATGAGCGGAATGCGGCGGAGATCAGCGACCGCCAGGTACAGGCAGTCTTGCAGGGAATGGCGGACTTTGATCGACAGCTCGATGGCCCGCGGCAGGATGGTTTCCTCGGCCACCAGCTGCACCGCGTCTTCGCGCAGGTCGCTGAACCATTCTTCGCAATGCTCCTTGGCCTCAGACAGCGTCATCCCCTTGGCGCGAATGTGGCGGGTGATGGCGGCGCATACTTCCATTTTGATCAGCGAAGGAGCGATCAATTGCTGGGGCGTGCGGAGCAGCGCCAGGGCTTTTTCGCTGTCCGGCTCAGGCAGATACCACTTGGCGGCGACATTGGCATCGACGACCATCATCCGCGCGCATCCCGGTCTTCGCGGATGAACGCCGTGCTGTCGGGGAAGGTGCCGTATTTCTCGCGCAGCTTGTCGAGGCGGCCCGCCGCCCGGTCGGCCAAAGCCTTTTTCTCGCGCAGCACGTCGTCGCGGAGCAGGACGCGCAACTCCTCTTCCAGGCTGCGGTCATGACGGCGGGCGCGTGCCCGAAGGGCCGCCGTGACCCAGTCATCGAGTTTGCGGATGCGAAGCTCTGACATGGCAAGTTGTCCAATCTGTGTCAATAGGCCAATTCTGCCACGGATTTTGGCGACCTGTCAACCACTTTCTTTGTCCCGCTAGCCTCACGAGAGGCCTCCGCCATGATTGGGCACAACAGCCTCCTGTGTTCCCACGTCACCCTCCCCCTCCCGATAGCGGGTAATAATGCCCTTTATTGCCCGCTATCCTGGGGCCGCCATTCTCGCGTGATCTGTCATCTTCCCCGGTAACTGTCACCCTTTCTTCCCCGCTATTTGCCACCCTTTATCGTTGACGCAGGCGAGCCCGAGCCGTATGGTGCCCAGGTTTACACTGTCCGCGAGGGTGTCTGGAACGATCTGCCACATCTCCTTTGAGCAGCCTGCCCGATAAGGCGCGGTTGTGTGCCCTTGCCCGCTTACAGACTATCCGCCCGTTTCTGGAAGACGGTGTCCCGCTGGCCCGACTCGCCCGGGAACAGGGTGTCGTCCTTCGCACCGCCCGCCGCTGGGTCGAGCGCTATCGCCAGGAAGGCCTGGCGGGATTGGCCCGCAAAGAGCGGGACGATAAGGCGAAACACAAACTCGCACCCGCCCTTCAGCAAGCGATCGAGGGACTGGCGTTGCGGAAGCCCCGGCTGCCGACGGCGACTATCCACCGCCAGGTGGCGGAGGCGGCGAGGACGCTGGGTCAGCGCCCGCCGAGCTACAAAGTGGTCCATGCCGTGATCGGCAAGCTGGAGCCGGCCCTCGTGACGTTGGCACATGAGGGGTCGAAAGCGTATGGCGAATCGTTCGACCTGGTTCATCGCACCGAGGCGGACGCGCTGAAACAGGTTTTTTGCTCCCACGCAAACGGATTCGGCGCAGTGGACATCGATCCCGGATCAGAGTCTGCTTTTAGGAATCAGGGTGAATAACGGTCGGTCGAAACCCTAGTTCGGCAAAAGGAGAAGGCAACTCCAGTGTTCTCCACCGGACAAACGCCTCTCCCAACGGGGTCCGAACCCGCGATGGTAGGGGGCCTGTTCCCGCTAGGAAGGCAGTCCAAGGAATCGTGATTATCAAGATGGTGGATTGTCAACCATGTTAACCAAAGTTAGCGCATGGGTTAACCCTTGTTTCCCCAGGTTTACATTTCTGCTCAGCGTGAACGCGCCTCCCAGCGCGGTCGGTGGGGATTGATTTTTTGGCCGCTTTCGTTCTAAAGACTAGGCAGATACGGATTTATCGAGTGCACAAATATGTCCATTTGCACATGGACTGGCGCCCTCGTGTTTGCGGCACACAACTTGCAATTCTTCGGACACCCGAATGCGTTCGGGCAGGATCCCTTCTGGAGAGCGCGTGTTTCCCCTGGGCCGCTGTGCCGCTTGGATTGGCACCACGTTGGGTCCCCAAGACCCAGCGTAGCAGTCTCTTGACATCCCGAGGGGGATTTCTGATGTAACCGGTTCGATCCTCCGAGGCGGATACTCCGTCCCGTTATCCGTTGCCTCGGTTCACGGGAGTCGCCCCATGCCCAAGCTACAACGCCCGCGGCCTCGCCGCCGTATCTCGCGCCGCACCATCCCCCTGGCAGTGGAACCCCTGGAGCCGCGCGAACTCCTCGACGCCGCTCATGTGTTCGCACGGTTAGACGGTATGCTCCGCATGGCGACGGACACGCAACAGCTCCCGATTGCACTCACCGGCGCGGATTTCACGCTCAGCGGCGGCAGGACCATTCTCGGCTTCCAGCTGAAAGCCACCAGTGGCAGTCCCCTGGATCCTGCGGCCGTGCAGATCCGCCGGGCGGATAACAGCCTGGTGACTCCGCTCTTCAACAAACCTGACCTGGCCGGCAACACCCAGAGCCTGGTGCTGGCCGAGCTCACCTTAGGCAGTTACAACCTGACCGTCCGCGGCGAGCGCGGCACGGCCGGCGCTTTTCAGCTGTGCGTCTTCCTCGCTGGCGATGTCAATGGAGACCGCAAGGCCGACTTGGCAGATGGCCAGATTCTGCGCACCATCAATGGGGCTACGGCAGGCACCAGCGCCTATCGCGTCGAAGCAGATGCGAACCTCGATGGCCGCATCGACTCCTTCGACTACGCCCAGTGGCGCAATAACAATGGCGATGCCACTCGCATCAATCCCTTGATACTGACCACGAACCTCGACCCCCAGCCGGTGCAGCTGCCGGATGGCTCCCTGGTGACCCGCTTCCCGCAGTTGCACGTCTCCGGCGTCACCAGTCCGGGCGCGACCGTGCAGCTGGAGACGGGCAGCGACGGCAATTTCGATGACGGCAGCACCCTGGCGAATAGCAGCGGAAGCTATTCCTTCGACGTGTCCTTGCATGAAGGAATGAATACGCTCCAGGTACGGTCGCTGGGTAACTTTGGCCAGGTGCGCATAGTCTCGTTCCTGGTCACGCTCAATACCACGCCGCCGCCGGCGCCCGTGTTTGACCTCGACCCGGCCTTCGACACGCCTCCAGTCGGCGATCACCAGACGCTCTTCGCCACGGTCACGCTGACGGGGCAGACTGAACCGAACGTCACCGTCGGCCTGGATGGCACGGGGCGGATGACCACGTCGGATGCTGCGGGACGATTCTCATTTATTGGGGTCGCCCTGGCCGTAGGCTCTAACGCCTTCACCGTCCGTGCCACCGATGCGGCCGGCAACGTGAGTACGGCGAGCCAAACAATTGTTCGTCTGACCCTGCCGCCGGGCACGATGACCCTGGCCGAGGGGTCCAACTTCGTGACGCAGACCTCGATGCTCGTGGATCTGACTCAACCGGCGCAGGGGACGCGGACGATCCGGTTCGATCTAAGCGCCATGTTCGATACCACGGACCGTACCGCGGCGGTCGAGGATACTTTCCTGGTCTACCTGGTCGATCCGGCCCACCCGAGCCAGACGATCCTGGACCGCGGCCAGCCGGGCACGGCGCTGTTCGCGCTGGCCGGCAGCCAG